>JAUVYD010000008.1 GCA_030603265.1 Dehalococcoidia bacterium | reverse complement strand
AGCCACTGCGCCTCGAGTGCCTCGACTTCGTGCGCTGTATCCAGGACCGCAGTTGTCCGAAGTCGGACGGACGCAGGGCACTACAGGTCCTCAAGGTGCTGGCCGCATGCCAGGAGTCGCTCGAGAACGGCGGCGTCCTCGTGCGGCCGAACCACTCCGCCGCCGATTACTTCGCACACGCTTCAAGCGTCATCGAGCAGCCCGTGCAGATAGGGTCAGGCAGCAAAATCTGGCACTTCACGCACGTCATGCCCGGCGCAATCATCGGCCGGGGGTGCGTCCTGGGCCAGAACGTATTCATCGGCAGCAACGCGCGGCTTGGCAACAACGTCAAGGTGGAGAACAACGTGTCCGTCTTCGAGGGCGTGACGCTTGAGGACGACGTGTTCTGCGGCCCATCCTGTGTCTTCACGAACGTCATCAATCCGCGCAGCCATGTCTCGCGGAAGCACGAGTTCCGTCCGACACTGGTGCGGAAGGGCGCCACGATAGGCGCGAATGCGGTCATCGTGTGCGGCCATGCCATCGGGCGCTACGCGTTCATCGGCGCAGGCTCGGTCGTGACGCAGGATATCCCGGACTACGCACTTGTCTACGGCAACCCGGCACGGCGCTCCGGCTGGATGTGCGCCTGCGGTATGCGGCTCGTGCAGGAGGAGCACGGGTTGTGCTGCCCTGCTTGCGGAGTGCGCTATGCATCCGAGGGCCCCGACACGATAGCGCCTGTCGAGGAGAACATGCATGCAGATACCACTGACTGATCTGGCGGCCCAGTACGCCGGCATCAAGGACGAAATTGACGAGGCCGTCAGGCGCGTCATCTCGTCAGGGTCATTCATACTAGGGCCAGAGGTGGAGGCCTTCGAGCAGGAGATGGCCGCATACTGCGGCACGTCCCACGCGGTGGGCGTGGCCTCCGGCACAGACGCGCTGCAACTCGCTCTCCTGGCATGCGGCGTAGGCCCGGGCGACGAGGTCATCACCACACCGTTCACCTTCATCGCCACGACGGAGGCCATCGTCAACTGCGGCGCCACGCCGGTCTTCGTGGACATCGAGCCTGAGACGCTCAACCTGGACCCATCTCTTGTAGAACAACACGTCACCCAACGCACGAAGGCGCTCCTGCCGGTGCACCTGTACGGCCACCCGTGCGACATGACGCGCATCATGGAAACCGCCCGCAGGCACGGACTCAAGGTCATCGAGGACTGCGCGCAGGCGCTCGGCGCCACCTGGATGGGGCAGCGTGTGGGCTCTTTCGGCGACGCCGGCTGCCTGAGCTTCTTCCCCGGCAAAGTGCTGGGCGCGTACGGCGACGGCGGCATGGTTGTGACGAACGACGCCGACGTCGCGGAGAGACTCCGTATCCTGCGGAACCACGGCGGGCGCGTGAAGTACTACCACGAGGTCAACGGGTTCAACAGCCGGCTGGACGCGCTCCAGGCGGCAGTGCTGAGAGTGAAGCTGGGACACCTGGACGGGTGGCTCGAGCGGCGCAGGGACATCGCGGCCGCATACGCGGACGGCCTGGCGAACATCGAGGACATCACGACTCCGATTGTCGTAGATGGCGCAGTTCACGCCTTCAACTACTACACGATTCGGGTTGCCGGTGGGGCGCAGCGCAGGGACGCGCTCGCAGCCCATCTCAAGTCCCACGGTATCGCCTCCGCGGTCTACTACCCCCTTGCGCTGCATCTGCAGGTTGTGTACCGTCAGCTCGGATACAGTCCGGGGGGATTCCCCTGCGCGGAGCAGGCACAAGAAGCCGTGCTCTCTCTCCCCATCTACCCCGAGATGACCGCCCTCGCCATTGACGCAACCGTCGACTCCATTCGGGCTATGGTTCCAGATTCGACATGACTCCAGGCGATGACAGCATCGCGTGCTCTCCTTCCAGGTACTGGGCAAGTGGACCTGGTCAAGCACCGCCGCGACTCATCCCCCTCCTGGTCGCAGAGAACAAGCAACACCCGGTGATGTCCCCGGAGTGGCCGCAGTGAACAGACCTGCGTCCGCCCCCTCTGCGCTCGTCAGAAAGGCGCTTGACCGGCTTGACCTGTACGCAGCCCTTGCAGGCATCATCTTCGGCGGTCTGGCCGCAGCAGTGGCGGCATGCACGGGCGCCTTCGCGACTACTGAGATTTTGCTCAGCGCGCTGGCGGGGAGCGTGCTGTACCTGGTGTTCCGTTCCCGTGGTGCGCCCCGGATGCCACGGGAGATGAGTGTGGAAACCGCCGCGAGGCTGCGGCTGGTTCTCAATGTGGTTTTCGTGCTTGCATTGGCCGCGAGTCTTCTTCTGTCACATGTCTGCTGGCTCCGCCCACAGGCCTACTTCGTGCTCATGTCGGTCGCTGCTGCCGCGGCGGCCGGCGAGTTGTTCTGCCTCCGTAGCAGGTCCTCCGTGTCCCTGGTGCTCATCAAGGCACTGCTGATCGCAGTGACCCTCAGAGCAGGTCTCGCGTACGAATTCCCGGGGTTCTACGGCAGTGACACGTGGGAACATGCTGTGGTCATCGAGTCGTGGGCCAAGGGTGCTCACATGACGCGGTTCACTCCCCTTGGTCAGACCACCTACTACGCCTATCCGGTGTTCCATCTGTTCGCCGTTTCCGCCAGGATACTCTCAGCGCTGCCTGTCAAGGAGTCCATGTTCCTGTCGGCCACCCTCTACCAGGTCTTCAGCATCCTCTCTGTCTTCGTCGTGGTGCGCCGTCTGGCAGGCGAAAGAGCGGGGCTCCTGGCAGCCTTGATTGCCGGTTTCGCTTCCTTCCTTGTTGTCTGGGGAGCGTTCATGATTCCGAACGCGCTGGGCACGGCGCTATTCGCTGTAATCCTGATGCTGGCATTGAAAAGCGGTGGGGACCACCGCAGCAATGTGTTGTTGCTCTTGATGTGTGGAGTGCTCATCACCACCCACACCATATCGTCATTCGCCACTGCTGTATCTCTGGCAGGCATGCTCGTGGGCGCACTCCTCTGGCGCGCCGCAGCCAGGGAACGCTCTCACGAACCGGCATCTCGTGCGACCTTCGTCCCTCTGTTCTGGGTGGGGATGTTGTCATACTGGATGTACGCCTGGTTCTACTACGAGAGCCCGTTCTTCCAAAACGTCTTTGGCTGGTTCCAGCACGCCCTTCGAACTGATGTTGCTCTTGCAGGCGTCCCCTATGCCGCCTCCGACGCCCCCCTCAACAGGATGTTCTTCCTTCTGCTCATCGGCTTCGCAGTGGTCGGAGCGCTGAGCTGGCTGTCGCAGCGTGAGCGGAACAGCGTGCGCACGGCCGTGTTGGGTGGAGCCGCCGCTGTTGCAGTCACCATCGTCGTGTTTCCTATGCTCGGCATTGGGAACTTGATTACCGGGCGCTGGCTCGCATTCGCGTTCTTGCTTGCCGTCGGGCCGATGGCATGCGGGCTCCTCCCCATGGTGAGGCTGGCATCGACTGCGCTGGCACGAGCATCGGTTACTGGCGTTCTCGTGTTCGGCGTCTGTTTCTTCTCCGTCAACAACGCCGGCGTGAACCTGAGCGCTCCCTTCTCCGATGTCCCTGGCCATTATCCCTATGCCCGCAGTGAGATGGCTGCGGTTGACCATTGCGCGCAACAGGACGACCAGCTTGTCGTCACTGACAGACCCTTCGCACAGGAGTACCCTCGTACGACCTACCCGCAGATGCCTCTCGAATTCCTCGGAACCCACCCCGACGACATTGCCGCGACACCCAGCACTCCCCCCGTCTACCTGGTGCGCGTCCGTGTGTATGACCACCTCTATCTGCTGGAATCCTCCGAGGACGGCACCTCCTACCTCCCCGACGGCTCCCGGGAACATCGTGTCTACGCCAGCTCGACCACGGAGGCCTTCATACGAGCAACTTGAACACACGCGAGGTGAAGCGGAGTCGCCTTCTCCCTGCCAGCCAGCCAGGCAACCACTCCACCAACTCACTATCCCTGTCCGCCAGCACACGCCGACATAGCACACATCAGGCACTCGACTACCACACACACCACCCCACCACGGCAAGGACTTCAGCAGAGCTATCTCGAGAGTCCACCCTGGGAAGTCGCGAACCGCCAAGTCCGTCTGTAGGACAAACACTGATACTAGCCTGCGTCCCAAGACTACGCCGCCACAGAACCACCGCATGCTAACATCTCTGTGAGGCTATCTGATGCGCGTGGAAATCGCCCTCCCCGCCCACAACGAGGAGCACGCTCTTGAGGTCAACGTCCGACGGCTTGTCGACTTCATCCCCACACCTGACAGCCTCCGCAATCTGAGGAAGACACCAGAAGGCTGGGGTTGGACTGCCAGACCCAGAAATCTTCTCTCAGACACAACATCTTTGTGGGTAGCAGGACTTCTGACGGAACCCGAGGTGTTCTCTCTCGCGGGGCAAAGTGGTAGGCTATTACGAACCGGACCGGTTCCGCCACACCCCGCGTTTTCGGTGGAAAGGTCATGATGCTGCTGCTATGTGCTGGCACCGGTGTGAAGGACGCGGATGAGGTAGCTACGGCATGAAAGGCGAAGACAGTTTCATCCAGTACTCCGTCGTCATTCCCCTCCTGAACGAAGAGGACAACCTGCGGCCTCTTCATTCACGGCTAACCGCTGTGATGGCGAACCTGAGAAAGCCATACGAAATCGTTTTCGTAGACGACGGCAGCACTGATGGGTCGTATAGCATCTTGAAGGAATTCCACCAGGCATCTTCGTCAACCAGATGCGTGCGGTTGATGCGCAACTTCGGCCAGCAGTCCGCGACCAGAGCAGGGTTCGCGACTACGAAGGGGCAAGTCATTCTCACCATGGATGCTGATCTGCAGAACCCTCCTGAAGAGATTCCCAAGCTGATTGCCAAGCTTGATGAGGGGTACGAGGTTGTGTTTGGTATTTTTGCCGAGAGGAAGCATTCGCTGTTCAGGCGACTCGGCTCGGATTTCACGAAGCACGTACTCGCGAAGCTGCTGCCAGTTCCTGTCTCGAACCTGAGTTGTTTCAGGGCACTCAAGCGGGAAGTTGTGGAGCAATTGGCACTGCTGCCGGAGAAGACGAGGTTTCTTGATGGGTTGATGTGTTGGATGGGGTTCCGGGTCGGGACAGTGGTGGTAGGTCATGCCGACAGGTACGCAGGAAAGACCAAGTACGGACTGTTTGGACTTCTGAGCCTGTGGTTCGACATGCTGGTCTCCTTCACCAACCTCCCCTTGAAGATTGGTACCGCCAGCGGAGTCGTGGTCGGCCTTGTTGGTTTGGTGCTTGGCTTGTTCTACCTCATCCGCTATCTGATGTATGGTTTTGCGGTTCCAGGCTTCGCGACCATCGTGATTCTGATAACGGTCTTCGCAGGCATTCAGTTGATGGTGCTTGGCATCATCGGAGAGTACTTGGGCAGGATAAACAGTCAGGTCAAGAACAAGCCCGAGTACGTGGTGCGGGACATGCTTTGAAGAGGCATAGTTGCCGCTCTGAGTTGGGATGCTTCCTTCGAGGTATGTGTTCTGCTGATGCTGACAGAGCGGGAGAGGGGTGAGATTGCGCGAGTTCGGCACAGTTCAGATAGACAGCGGGCGTCTTCAGGATCTGAGGCAATTGTTGATGGCCTATCCGTACAAACCGTATCGCTACCTGAGGGACGTTGAAGATGCCCAACTCGTGGACCTCATCACACAACAGATAGAGGAGACTCTGCAATCGAACTCTCTTGGCCAGATGCAAGTGTGTCGATGCCAAGGGCAACACGCAGGAATGGCGGCGTTGCGGTTCTTGCCATGGGACAGCCGCATCTTCCGCAAGAAGATGGCAAGAGTTGAGCACCTCATTGCCGTTGGCACGTATGGTCAGAAACTGGATATCTTGGATGGTCTCATCTCTAGGCTTGTCGTAGAGTGCGAGAACAACGGTGTGGAACATGTTTCCGCACGCGTCGATGCTTCTGACCTCCCATGCATTCATGCCCTTGAGCAGAATGGTTTTCGTGTGATGGACGTGCTTGTGACCTACTATCTCGACTTGTCGCTCTCTCCGGCTACAAAGATGGGCTACACCTGCACCATCAGGGAACAGACGCCGGATGACATTGAGACTGTCGTATCGCTTGCTAGGGAGGCTTTTCACGGCTACTTGGGCCGTTTTCACACTGATCCGCATCTTCACAACGACCGGTGCGACGAACTGTATGCGGAGTGGGTCCGAAACTCGTGTCTTAGGACAGCGGCTGACTACGTGGCAGTGGCCGAGCTAGCCGAACAAATCGTCGGCTTCGCCACGTTTGCGCAGCACAAGCACATCAACACGGTAACTGGAACATGCCTTGTAGAGCCTGTCCTAATCGCAGTCTCACCAGTTGGACGCGGACGTAACGTCTATACGAGTTTCGTGGCACACGGAATCCAGTGGGCGCAACGCGTATGCTCACCCACCACTTCCACTGGGCTGTTCATCAAGACTCAAATAGGCAATATCGCGGTTCAGCGCGCTTGGTGCAATCTGGGGCTCAGGCCGGCGGCGTCACACGTGACGCTGCACAAGTCACTCAGGAAAGAAGGGGAGTAATGGGAAAGACACTTCTCATCACCGGCGGGGCCGGATTCATCGGAAGCAACTTCGTCAAGTACATCTTCCGGCACTATCCTGGCTACAAGCTCATTGTTCTTGACGCGCTTACCTATGCGGGCAACATGGACAACATCCCGGAGGACATCAAAGGTGATTCTAGATTCAGCTTCTGGTATGGAAACGTAACCAACGGCGCGTTGGTAAGCGAACTTGTCGCGCAGAGTGACGTGGTGATTCACTTCGCCGCCGAAACACACGTTGCACGGTCAGTCTTCGACAACGACCTTTTCTTCAAGACAGATGTGCTCGGGACTCAGGCCGTTGCCAACGCCGTACTGCAACATAGAGACTCCATCGAGAGGTTTGTTCACATCTCGACTTCCGAGGTGTATGGAACGGCTCGGGATACTCCCATGACGGAGGAGCACCCGTTGAACCCGGCGAGCCCGTACGCAAGTGCCAAGGTAGGAGCCGACAGGCTGGTGTATTCGTACTGGGTCACCTATGATATTCCAGCAGTCATCGTTCGTCCGTTCAACAACTATGGTTCCAATCAGCATCTGGAAAAAGTGATTCCCCGCTTCATCTCCAGCGCATTGCTGGACGAACCATTGACCATTCATGGAACGGGTGATAGCACCAGGGACTGGGTGTACGTGGAGGATGTGTGCGCTGCCCTTGATAGGGTGATACACGCCAGGATTGACGCCGTCAGGGGACAAGTCATCAACATCGGTACGGGACGAGATATCGCCATCGGCAGTATCGCGGAAATGGTGCTGGACCGATTAGGGAAACCGCGGTCACTGCTTACCCACATGTCTGACCGCCCCGGCCAGGTGCAAAGGCACGTTTCATCGACGGAGAAGGCTTCGCGACTACTCCAGTGGCAGGCTTCGACCGGGTTTGAAGAAGGGTTGGCAAAGACTATTGACTGGTATGCAGAGAATCGCGACTGGTGGCAGAAGCTCTTGTGGATGCGGCATGTGCCGATCAAGACCAAGGATGGAAAGATCGAGTATCACTAGGTTACCCATCGCCTATGTTCTGCCAGATTCTATACTGCCCCCATTGCAGGAATGCTCTGGCTGAGATGCCTGACATGTATCTCTGTCAGAGTTGCGGGCAGTCCTACCCCATAGTTGATGGCATTCCTTCCTTTGTCGACCAGAATACGTCAATGGACAGCTTCGATGCTTCGGCATTTGAATTTCTGTTCGGAATGGAAGAGAGGCATTTCTGGCATGTCGGCCGAAGAGAGATCATTCTGGATGCGCTGAGGACGGAAGTTCTCAATGTAGCGAAGTCCAGAATGCTTGAAGTTGGCTGTGGGAATGGAAGTGTTCTGGGCTACCTCAAGCAGAACGGCGTCAGTATTGAGGGGGGGGACATCTTCCTTGAGGGCTTGCGTTTCTGCCGGCGGCGTGTGCCGTCTGCAGTCCTGTATCACATAGACCTCATGGCGCTTCTCTTCCGTAACGAGTTCGACGTAATCGGCATTTTCGATGTCTTGGAGCACGTTGATGACGATGAGCGGGCGTTAGTGGAAATCAGGCAAGCCTTGAAGCCTGGAGGGAAGTTGATATTGACGGTTCCAGCCCATGAATGGCTGTGGAGTGCCTTCGATGTGACTTCTCACCACAAGCGGCGCTACAGCAAGAGGGAACTCGTAGGGAGACTGGAGCGAACGGGCTTCGACGTCAACAAGGCATCCTTCTATGTGTTCTTTCTATTCCCGGTACTTGCCGCCATTCGGTTGCTCGGCAACATATGGCGGGGGACGAGACGTGCGGACAGGAACAACAGAACGCCAAGCTACCCTGAGCTTCAGACTGTTCCGTTGGTCAACGAGGTGTTGCTGGGACTACTGAGGTTGGAAAGACTGCTACTGCGGCATACAGGCCTGCCTTGCGGAGCTTCACTGCTGGTCGTAGCTCAGAAGAAGCAGGGGGCATCATGAGAATAGAGTTTTTCAAGCACAGTGTTGGGCAACGTGATATTGACAACGTTGTTAGAGTGCTCAACTCCACATTCCTCACCACGGGGGCTGAGGTGGCGGCGTTCGAGGAACGGTTCGCGAAGTACCTGGAGTGTGGACATGTAGTCGCCGTCACTAGCTGTACTGCGGCTCTCCATCTTTCGCTCCTCGCTTATGGAGTTGGGCCAAGAGACGAAGTCATTACCACACCCATGACCTTCATAGCGACTGCGAACGCGATAGCGCACGCAGGAGCAACGCCAGTATTCGTGGATGTGGAAGCAGACTCGGGACTCATGGACTTGAGCCTCGTTGAGCGGGCGGTCACTTCCAGGACGAAGGCGTTGCTGCCGGTCCACCTATATGGTCAGATGTGCGACATGCAGAAACTCCACACGTTCGCGGCCGCGCACGGTTTCTACGTCATCGAGGATGCAGCCCACGCCATCGAGGCACGCAGGGACGGCATCCGCCCAGGCCAAGTCGGGGATGCGGCGTGTTTCAGTTTCTATCCTACCAAGAGCATCACTTCTGGCGAGGGTGGGGCTGTGGCAGTCAACAGCAAGGAGATGGCCGAGAGACTGAAGAAGCTCCGACTTCACGGGATGAGCAAGGGCGCTGCCGACCGATACTCGCGGCGCTACGAACACTGGGACATGGAGATGCTCGGGTGGAAGTACAACATGGACAACATTCAGGCTGCTCTTCTCCTGAACCAGATGGAGTCACTCGACGAGTTCCAGGCCAGACGGGAAGCCATCTGTCAGAGGTATGAGACCGCCTTCTCGGGTTGCCCCGACATTAAGTGCCTCAAGGTTGTGCCTACGAGCGCGCGGCTCATGTTCACGATACTGGTTCCTCCCGAGATTCGCGACAGCGTGCTGTGGGGCTTGCAGGAACGGGGGGTTGGTGTGGCTGTCAACTACAGGGCGATTCACCTGCTTACCTACTATCGGCAGACCTATGGATATAAGAGAGGCATACTCCCTGTCGCCGAAAGCATCGGGGATGCGACAGTCAGCCTGCCCGTGTACCCGGCTCTCACTGATGAAGAAGTCGAGTATGTTATTGAGACTGTCAAGGACGTGGTTCGTAAGAGCTGACTGGTGGGCCGACCCCCGCGAGTCGTTGGAAATCCGTAACCCGAGGCAATTCAAATGGTATATGTGCTGGTAGCCATCTCTGTTGCGTCAATGTCTGCGGCTCAACTTCTGCTGAAGCGCGGATTGGTCGACGTCGGACAGTTTCCCGGACTTCGAGACGTGGTTCCCTTCTTTCTGAAGGCCTATACCAACGGCTACGTCATTGGCTCGGTGCTGTTGACCGTCGTGACAGCACTTGCGTGGGTTTCTGCGGTTTCAAAGGGGGAACTGAGTCGGCTATACCCATTCATGGCCTTGTCGTACGTGCTTGTGGCCCTCTTCTCTCAGGTTCTGTTCAACGAAGGGGTGACTACCGCCCGATGGATAGGAATCGCAGTGATTTGTGTAGGCGTTGCTCTGGTAAGCCGAACCTAGTGCAACAGGCCAGACACCTTTGGCCTTGAATGCAGGGCTGTGCTTCCTGCGGTTCCGTTTCATGTCCTGCTCTCCTTTCTGCCCCTATTCTGGAGCAGAACTCCAACCTAGCCACCTGTCCGAATTTCCGGGCCCACCTCATCGCAGATGGGTCGCCTTCTCATGGTACGGTGCGTCCTCTCCAGCACAGAAGCCAAACAGACGGATGGACAGTGCGCGAAAGCGTCCACTGCCTGCAATCGCGTACCAGAGCAGAATCACGATCTGGGCCGTCGCGACAATGGCAAGGAACAGACGGAAGCTCTGGTCAGCCATCAAGTGAGCGAATGGCCAACACGTTGCTTCAAACGACGGCCGATAGCATAGAAGAAGGCGTAGAACATACGTCACTCCGAGTACGCCCCAAACGCACCTGTCTCGCAGATGCGCATTGACCTGTGACATGTATGCCGCAAACGCGGGCACAAGCAAAGGGAAAGCCATGAAGAACAGATAGCGATTCTCTTCAGCCGCCAACAGGCTCATCCCTATTCCTGCACCAAAGCCCAGTATGGGAAGTAGGAAGGACTGAGATCGCCAGCCTTGTTCTTTGAGCGCCTGAGCGAGTGCAAGAGGTATCAGCACCCACAGTCCTCCGAACGCCGAGAACAACTGTCTGTACTGGCCGGGGTTCCATTCCAGATAAGGGCCAATGAGCTGGGCCAGATCGGGTTGCAGTGATTCCCATGGGAAGGGGCCTAGCCAGAACCGTACTATCCAGTACGTTACCATGGAAGGTAGACATAGTGCGAACGTCCGGAGGGCGAGCCTTCCACGGCGCAGGAACACAGGATACATCACGAACACAGCAGCGTAGAAGATGACTGCCTCCCGCGAGAGAGTACCGATGACAAGCGTCAGTGCAAAAAGCGCCGCAGGGCCTCTCGGCCAAGCCCAGTTCGTGCCAACACAGAACCGAAGGTATAGATAGAGCGCGAGAAACACAATTGGCATTGTGGGGAGATCGACAAGACAGATGTTGGCCAGCCCATGCAGTAGGACGGTATAATTCGTTGAGAACAGGGCCATCAGGAAGCCGGCTGCACGCCAGTCTGAAGTGTAGAGAGCAGACAACCGCCCTATGAGCAGGTTGCTCACCCAGAGAGCGGAGATGCCAATGCAGATGAATCCAAAGATTGACCCGCCGAAAACCGCGTGTACTACAGACGGCACCAGCACCCTAGGCAAGTAGTGCCAAGAGACCACTTCCCACTGCGTTGACGGCAGAATGGTCTTCTGAGCCATCTCCCAGTAGGCGCTTGCATCCGCTGGCCACACATGAAACGAGTTGGCAACGGCGAACCTAACGTACAGCACCGCAATCACCGTGACTGCAGTTGCAAGGAGAAGATCACGGCGTAGGCACACACACCCCTGGCCTACTCCCCCCAGCGCGCTAGGTCGCATGCTCTCTCCAAGATTGAAGGATCCGCACCGTCTTCTGGCCGCCCATCTCATTGTCCACCTGCAGCAACAAGTCCGCAATAGAATCGTCCCGTCTTGGACATCTCCTTTTCATAGCTGTTGTGGCCCACAATCGTGCGACGTGTATTCACACCGAGCCTCTGTTGCCCTCCCCCAACAACGACGCCTCCTGTCAAGTTAGTGCTGCCACCAAGATGGCCCCAGAAACGGCAGCGGAGATAGTCGCGACCGCACTGTGCGGCCAGAACCAATTGTATTCCCTGCGCCACTGGCCTATCAAGACCTTGTACTCGTCCACATCATTGGTGACACATCACCTCCTGTCGGTTGTGATGGTGCTGTTGCAGAAACTGGTACGGGGGTCAGGTATCCCAGAGATTGGTGTGGTCGGACGATATCCGCCGCGCTCTCCGCTGCCTCCACCTCCGGACATGGCATCTCCCCCTGACAACGGACACTCCCCACCCACGAGCCCCAACCCAGAACTCCTTCGTGGCCCACCGACCACAGGGCAACCCTCACCCAACCATTCTCTAGTTTCCATACCACTTCGACTGCTACCATGTGCAGGTCGATTCGGGCGGAACGGCCCAGCCTGCGGGCTTCCGCGCAGCCCGGGTTACCGGAGCACAGAACCAGGAATGAGCTCTCGCGCCATACAAATCGCTCGGAATAGCGCCTTCCTGCTGGTGGCCGAGGCGGCAACCAAATTGGGCGGCGTCGCGCTGCTCGTGGTGCTGGCGCGCCACTTCGGACCGTCCCAGTTCGGCAGCTACGCGGGCGCGCTCGCCCTTACATCGCTGCTGCTCGTCATCGCCGACCCGGGACTGTCAGTACTGACAACCCGCGACATAGCCCGAACGCCACAGGAGGCGGCACAGCGGCTGGGACGCGGTCTACTTCTGAAACTGTTCCTGTCCGCAGCCATGGTCGGCGCCGCATTCTGCGCGAGCCGCCTGCTCGGCCAGCCAGTCGACATGACACTCGTCGTTCTCGCCGTTGCCAGCGGGATGGCAGTGGGTTCCCTGTCAACATTCGTGCGAGCCCTGTTCCGGGCGTTCGAGCGAATGGAATACGAGGCCATCACAAGGACAGCCGAGCAGGCCATCGTGGTGGCCCTCGGCCTGGCGTCCGTGGTCACAGGCTGCTCGCTTGTCATGGTCGCATGGTCGCTCGTTGTCGGGCGGGTTGCAGGACTCGTCCTCACGTGTGCCGTCTGCGCAAGGAATCTGGTTCGGCCCACGTTCAGCCGCGACGTGCACGCACACGTCGTGTTGCTCGTCGCAGGTCTGCCCCTTGCACTCTCCGGCATCTTCGACAGCATCGTTTTCTACACGGACAGTGTCATGCTATCGGCTCTCGCCGGTGCGGTAGCGGTGGGACTCTACAACGCAGCCCTGCGTCCGCTCGCCGCCACGCTCGTGCTGCCGGCAGTGCTCGCGGCTGCCCTCTTACCGCGGATGTCGCGTGACGCCCGCTCAGACCGGCCCGCGCTGGCAACCGCACTCGGCCACTCGCTGAAGCTGGCCGCCGCGTTTGCGCTTCCCCTTGCTGCATTCGTACTGCCAACGGCCGAAGGCTGGATACGACTTCTGTTCGGCGCTCCGTACGTCACGGCCGCCCCGGCCATGGGTGTTCTGGCATGTGCAATCGCGGCCGTATACGTAACCACACTCACAGGGCATGCGCTGGTAGCCGCCGACCGGCAGATGGTTCACCTCAGGCTGGCGGCCATATGCGCGACACTGAACGTGGGTCTGAACCTGCTATTGATACCGCGGATGGGCTTCAGCGGGGCGGCCCTGGCAAGCCTCGCCTCACACTTGTTCATGCTCTCAGTCGAACTGAGGGCCGTACGAGACCTGGTGGACCTCAAGCTGCTCGTCCGGCCAATGCTCAAGCTGGCGCTCTCGGCCCTGATGCTCTTCCTGGCCGCACACGTCATGGTCACGACCATCGGGACAACAGCTGCTCGCCTTCTGCTCCTGGTAACTCCGCTGTCTTGCGCAGTCTACCTGTCGTGCGTTGCCGCTCTCCGCGTACTGGACCGCGAGGAGATAGACGCTGTCGGTAGTCTGGTGCGACACCTCGTACGACCCCGTCGTTGAATGTCAGTCAGGGCTGCGCGCCATCAGCTATTCCCACGTTGGCGAACCAGGTTATCGAGCTCCACGGCCATGTGCCGCGCCAGGCCCCGGTGGCTGTAGCCACGAATCATCTCCGCGTCTCCCTTGAAAAGGACAGACCCTGTTTCCTCATACTCACGGTACAGCTCCAGCAGGAGCCGCTGAGTCTCCTCGACAGTACGCGCTGAAGAGCCGGCGCCAGTCTCAGACAGCAACCCGTCGACGACATCCGGGTGGTCACCAGTGGCAAGAATCGGCCGGAGCGCCGCGAGGTACTCAAAGATTTTCCCCGAGTATATGCCCGGCTCGGACGGGTCATCCCACTTCGGGTTGTACAGCACCTGAGACTCCCGCTGCGCAGCGATAGCCTCTTCGAAGGAAACACGCCCGTACTGGCATGCGACAGTCTCAAGTCCCAGCCCGGATATCTGCGCGTCTACCCACGTCTCCTTCGGCCCATAGAACCTGACCTCCACCCTGCGCGCGTCAAGGGCGCCTCGCGACAGCAAGCCGGACAGAGCCTCGAGGAGCATGCGTGGCTCCCGAAGGTCCGGCGCGAAGCTACCCGTATACGTGACTGTGAACCGGGCAGTCTGCGGCCTGGCAGGGACATTCAGCGTCTCGGGGTCATAGCCCTCGTGCGTCCAAGAAATACGTGCACCCGGATGCAGCTCTCGTAGCTTCCCCACCAGTGGAGCAGAGTGGGTCACCATTGCGTCGGCCCACGCCAGAGTGCGAAGTTCCAGACGCCTATCCAGCCGGTGACGCACTTGACCGTACGCATAACCGTTGTTGTTTGACCACAGATGAGAGAAATACACGAGCCACGGTATTCCCTGGAGGCGCTTCAACTCCTTCGCGACAAGCTGCGCGCTCACGGGAGGGTTATCGGTCACGATTGCCTCAACATCATGCTCTTGCACGATTCGCTGCGCGGCCGCCAGCGCCGGCCGTCGCCACCCGTGCAGACGGTCCGGATAGGTCAGCACTTCATTGCCCACCCCGAACAACATGTCAATGGCTGACCTCCGGCTTCCGACTCCAAGCCCCGCCGCCACCTGCTTCCTCAGGCTCCGATCAGTCTCAAAGCCGAGTCCACGCGCTACAGCCCGGACGGGGTCACGGTACGGCACCTGCACTGTCTCGTACGGGAGAGTCTGCCCTACGCCTAGAGGGGTGGTCAGCACAATGGGGTCCCACCCGAACTCCGGCAGGTGCCGCGCAACGGCGTGCACGCAGTTGCCCGCTCCCCGGTGGTAGGGCCATATCTCACCAATCAGCAAGACGCTGCGCATCAAAGCAACTCCCTACAGCTTCACCCACCACATTCGATCCCTCGTCATTCAACTCGGGATATTCCGGCAGCGAGACAACCTCACGGGAGATAGCCTCCATCTCCGGCAGCGCACATTCCGCACTGCCCGGGTAGTTGGCGAATCGCACCGAGCACCCCCAATCAGGCATCGCCACACCTCTTTCACTGCCGCACGAACCATGCGCCGCCGCGACCATCGTGCAACCAGTCGGGAGTAGTCCCTTGACCGTGGAAGAAGGCATCCACCGCCTCGCGGCAGCCAACCAAATCATAGTCGTCGATGAACACAACGCCGCCAACAACAACGTTCTGCCAGAGGTTTGCCAGACAACACAGCACAGACTCATACCAGTCGGCATCGATTCGAAGCATGGCGATATGGCCCACCGTTTGTCTGTGCGCCGGGAGCGTGTCCGCAAACAGGCCCTTCACCATCTGAATGCGCGGTGGCGGCAACTGAAGCAAGCCGCAGAGGAACGCCTCAACCTCTTCATAACTACCGTAGCAGTAGCCCTCGTGAAGGCATGACTGCCGCCGATCTCCTGAAGCGGACCAGCACACATCGGGAGCGTCACGCAATCCCGGTGTCGGCAGACCCTCAAACGTGTCGAACAGCCACAGGTCTCTCTCGTACGAGTCGTGTCCCGCAGCCAACCACATCAACCCCGCACAACCTCCCCTCGCGACACCACATTCAACCAGGTTGCCTTGCACCCCACGATGCACGACACCACGGGCTGCATCATAGGTCGCCAACAGGCCCGGACGACCCACCATCGAGTGCCCCCTGACACGCCACACGCTCCTCACCTTGCGGTAGGCCGCAACGTTCCCCGACACCGCATACACCAGCGCCCGCGAGGGATAGTACAAATGGTCCGCCACTCTGTTCCACACGCCAATTGTTGACCGCCCCAGCACATCAACAACGTTGAACAGCCGCTCTGGAAGCCAGCGAGCACACATCCGCTCTATGTCACCCAGCCTCACTTGTTCCTCCCAACATCCTCTCAGGAGTGTGCGTCCGAAATCGAGGGCAGTCCCTCTGTGGGGCACACGAGGCCGCGTGCGCTATGCCGCCATCCGCGGCTTCAATCGACGAATCAGCCAGTAGCACGCGAGATTCGGCCAGCATGCACTTCAGCCTACTGCGCATGGTCACTTCCTTGCACGGTCTCACCAATCTCATTGAACAAGCTCTCCGGAAGCTTCGGGCCATCTTCCCCGGCACAGACGGACTCAATCTGCTCCGGACTCTTGGCCCCCACGAGCGTCGCAGACACGCCCTCCGTGGCAAGTACCCAGGCGACCGCCAACTCTGCCGCAGTGCGTCCCATGGAGGTCGCGATCTCAGCGAGACGCATCGCCGTGGAGGGCCACTCTCTCCAGGCGCTCCCGGTGACGTAGGGGTGCCGCGACCGATTGTCGGCCGGCCCGAACTCGCTCCCAGAGCCATACTTGCCCGTCAAGAGACCCCGCGCCAGCGGCGAATACGCGACCACGGCGACGCCGTGCTCAAGGCAGAGCGGAAGGATGTCCGTCGCCGCGGCGCGGTCAATGAGGCTGTACGGAACCTGAACCACGGACACGTCACAAATCGAGAAGGCCTTCCGCAACAGCTCCGCAGGGAAATTGCAGCAACCTATTGCACGAATCTTGCCCTCCGTCCGGAGGTCGGCCAGAACGCCCAGCGTGTCCTCCAATGGCGTAGCCGGGTCCGGCCAATGGACCTGGCATACGTCCACGTAGTCCGTCAGAAGTCGTTGCAGGCTGCCTTCCACCTCCCCCCTGACCGACTCCGGCGAGCCATCCGGCCACTTGCGAAAGCGCGGTGTCGGTGTCCAGTTGAGACCGCATTTGGTGGCAACCACCGCCTTATGCCGCCGACCGCGAAGCTCTTCGCCCAAGAGCAACTCCGATTCCCCGAGTCCGTATATGGGCGCCGTGTCGAACAGCGTTACCCCGGAGTCCAACGCCTGCCGTACCACTCCCACCAACCCTTCCCTGGTCACACGCCCCCAGCCGTGGCCTCCGAGCTGTTCCCCTCCTAGACCTATTCGGGAAACGGCCGTATCGACACCCTTCACCGTCACATACTGCACTTCACATCACTTCCCTACCCCAATATTGCCCACACCACCGACGCACCGAACGTCCCCATCTGCCATCTCAGGACACATCAACAGCCAAACCACGTGGCGCGAAATCCTCTTCGTCTTCCGCGGGGAGAAGTACGAAAAGCCCAGCGCCCGCTGATTGTACATAGAAGTGAGCCAAGAGACGAAGGTCTCCATACCGCGATCTCTCGCTTCCTGAATCCCTGGCAATCATTTCTCGTCTGCACTCCATTCTAACACCCGGCACGGTACGCAAGGCCACGTTCTCTCTCGTTTGCCATGGAGTTGATGAAAACCAAGGAGAACCACAGCGTCGCGAGTATACATCGGTTTCATTGGCCACAGCACACAGCAACGCAGGCATGGCACGCCACGGGGAATGTGAGAGTAGTGTCGGACCCGCAGGCGAGAAGCAGCCCTCAGCGTCGGCCCTCTCTGAGAACCTGCGAGGCTATCGGGCGTCAACCTCGGATGTGGATGCGGGGCATGCGACAAGGCATCGACGAAAACGGACAGTCTCTGGGAAGACGGGACATGTGCAAGCCGAAGCGCCGCCCCGAACTCAGCTACATACCGC
>JAUVYD010000056.1 GCA_030603265.1 Dehalococcoidia bacterium | reverse complement strand
GGTGGCTTCCTCCTCGGCCTCGCGGCGGGATACTACTTCAAACGCAGGGGCAGGCGGCTCTTCTACTACTAGGCCCGTTGGACTCACATGCGCAAGGTTGAGATCAGGAGCGATGAGCTACGCCTTGCCGGTGAACTCTATTCGCCCGCATCGGCAGGCATGCTGCCGGCGGTTTGTATCTGCCACGGCATTCCCGCTGTACCGTTCAACCCCGGCGAACGTGGCTACGCCGAACTTGCGCAGAAGCTCGCCGCCGAAGGCTTCGTCACGCTGATATTCAACTTCCGCGGCGCGGGGCTGAGCGAGGGCAACTTCGACATGTCCGGATGGACCAAAGACCTCGTGCACGCACTGGCATTCATGCAGGGACTTGAGACCGTTGACAACTCTAAGACCTTCCTCCTTGGATTCAGCGGAGGTGCTGCGGCGAGCCTCTACGTAGCAGCCGCAGACAGGCGCGTAGCCGGCGTCGTATCCTGCGCCTCCCCTGCCGATTTCGAGGGTATCCTGCAAGACTCGCAACTGGAAGAGAGCCTCTCGCAATGGAGGCAGATAGGCATAGTGCGAGACCCGGAGTTCCCCCCGGATTTCGCTTCCTGGGCCGCAGGGTTCCGGGAAGTGGCTCCCGTCTCTCTCGTGGGCCGTATTGCGCCGAGGCCTCTGCTGCTGATTCACGGGGATGCCGATGAAGTGGTGCCCGTCTCTCATGCTCGTGCGCTTTTCGACGCCGCCGGGGACCCGAAGCAGCTTGCGGTCATCGAGGGAGGAGTGCACAGGCTCCGCGTCGACGAGCAGGCCATGTCCATCGCGCTGGAATGGCTGCGCTCTCAATGCGCAGCCGCAGGCGTTGGTGTCCAGCGAAAATGTCCTCGACGTAGAGGCCGTTCGTGAACGGCTCGGCGACCGATGAAGGTAACGGTAGCAGCCCGCGGTTGCCCGTGGGGACATGGTGGTGGTTCGTGATACAGGGGAGGACCTCTGTATCCGCCCGTCGGGCATGGTTCGTCACGTAGGGGCGGACCTCTGTGTCCGCCCGTGGTGGTGTGGTGGGGTGGTTTCGGATGTAGGGGCCTGCCCATGGTGGCGAGGGTGGGGTGGTGGTTTCGAATGTAGTGGCACGTTGCACGTGCCTGGTGGATGTGGGGCGGTCCGAATGTAGGGGTCTGGCATGCCTGGCCCGTCGCCCTGTCGTCACACAACGCCGGATAGGCCAACACATCCCTGAACGACACACTACCCTGCGGGCGGACCGGAGGTCCGTCCCTACACGGGAGTCACACAACGCCGCAAAGGTCAACACAACCGTGAACGGCACGCAACCCTACGGGCGCGGCATGCCTCGCCCCTACGATTATGCTCATAGCCACCGGCCTCTTCCTCCCCTTCCTGTTCAACATCACCATCTCCTGCATGCGGACATTTTCGCTGAACAGTTAGGGACTGACACAATCGTAGACCATCAACAACCACCTGCACGCAGATTGACGCTCCGTTCGTCCTGATGCTACAATGATGCGCTGTTCTGGAGGTGCGGAGATTTACGCCATAGTCGAATCCGGTGGAAAACAATTCAAAGTCGAGCCGCGGCAGACCTTGGATGTCGACCTTCTCGATGCGCCGAACGGCGACACAGTAGAGCTTGACAGGGTATTGCTGGTTTCAGACGGCGAGACGACGCATGTTGGCTCTCCCATGATTGAGGGGGCCAAAGTCGTTGCGACCTCGATGGGACTGGTCAAGGCCAAGAAGATCGTCGTGTTCCGGTACAGGAACAAGACAAGGTACCGCAAGAAGACAGGGCACAGGACTCAGTACACCCGCCTGGTAGTTGACCGGGTGGTTATGCCGGGAGAGTAGCTAATGGCACATAAGAAAGGTGGCGGCAGCACCAGGTGCGGACGAGATAGTCAGCCGAAGCGCCTCGGCGTGAAGAAGTACGGAGGCGAGGTTGTTCGCGCAGGAAACATCATCGTGCGACAGCGTGGCACCCGTATGAAGCCGGGACAGAACGTCGGAGTTGGCAGAGACTACACTCTGTTCGCGCTCATCGACGGCCACGTCAAGTTCGAGCCGGCAAGCAAGTTCCAGAAGAAGGTCAGCGTATACCCATGAAAGCCAAGATACACCCCAAGTACTATGACGATGCCAAGGTCACGTGCCTGTGCGGCAACTCGTTCCCTGTTGGGGCTACGAAACCGGAGATCCGGGTGGAGATCTGCAGCAAGTGCCACCCCTTCTACACCGGCCAGCAGAGAATCGTCGACACGATGGGGCGCGTAGAGCGATTCAAGAAGAAATACGGCATCAAGGACTGAACGTCCGTTCAGTGTTGACATCAAGAGGAATGGCTGCGCTGCATGCCATTCCTTTTCTGTTATCCGCAGGTGGTCTCATGTCACGTTCGTTTCACTACGGAGGTCAGGCACTTATCGAGGGGGTCATGATGCGCGGCCCCCGCGACATAGCCATGTCTGTGCGGCTGCCCGACGGCACACTGGAGACAACGCACAAGCCCATTCCATCGATATGCACGGGCCGTCTGAGAAGCGTGCCC
The DNA here is from genome assembly GCA_030603265.1 of Dehalococcoidia bacterium. GTDB lineage: Bacteria > Chloroflexota > Dehalococcoidia > GIF9 > AB-539-J10 > SKVJ01. Next base: position 5,561 of record JAUVYD010000056.1, on the reverse strand, counting down.
CTGTTCAGAGGCATTCTTGTTCTGCTGGAGACCCTCCTGCTCGGCACACAGGCGCTGCTCTACTCCGCGGAGAAGGCAGCCTCGGGCGAGGAAGGTGAGGAGATGCCGAAGGCGATGCTCTGGCTGGCGGTGGCCGCCAGCCTTGGCTTTGGAGTCCTGCTCTTCTTCGTTGTCCCCATGCTCATCTCGCGCAGCCTCGACCAGTTCATCGTATCCGACCTGGTGAGCAACCTGCTTGAGGGCGTCCTCCGCATGGTCATATTCGTTCTGTATGTCGCCCTGATAGGGCTGATGCCGGACGTGAAACGGGTGTTTGCATACCACGGAGCCGAACACCGGGTCATCAACGCCTACGAGTCAGGAATCCCGCTCTCCCCTGAGTCAGTTCGGGGGCACTCCACCTCACATGCGCGATGCGGAACCAGCTTCATGTTCGTTGTCCTGACGGTCTCGATTCTTGTGCTGGCGCTTCTCGGGAGACCACCCATATGGATCGGCATTCTCTCCCGGGTCTTGCTGCTGCCACTCATCGCGGCAGCCAGCTACGAGATTCTCAAGTGGTCAGCCAGCCGACAGCAGAACCCGCTCGTCCGTGCAATCACGTTTCCCGGATTGTTGCTGCAGAGGCTGGTAACGCGTGAACCGGACGACAGCCAGGCGGAGGCCGCCATCGCGGCCCTGCAGGCAGTACTCGAGGAACCCGCTGAGCCCGACGCCGCCTAGGAGCCTGTCGGAGAAACAGCCCCCTCGACATTGGTACGAAGGGAGCAGATTGGCCACGTCGTTCCGTTGACATGCCACTCATTACCACCACTCATGGTCGAGCACCCTTGTGTAGGGGCGGACCTCTGTGTCCGCCCGCCACTGGTTTGTGCACCGTCGGCGGTTGGCTGCACCAACACCTCCACCTGCATCCATCGCCCCCACCACGGGCAGGCGCAGAGGCCTGCCCCTACATTTCGCGCTTCGCGCACTCCCGGCCTTCGTGAAGTGGCGCACCAACCCTGCCCTACGCTGAGTAGCCTCGCCGTCAGTGTGGTTATTCCGACAGGCTCCTAGCGCGTGTCGTCGTCGTCCAGACCCCGCATCTCTCCCGCTTCGGTCACAAAGCACGTTCGAGTGTTCAGATGGCACACGGGGCCCACAGGAGAGGCTTTCACGAGAATAGTGTCGTTGTCGCAGTCCTTGTAGATAGACCGCAAGCGCAGGAAGTTGCCGGACGTCTCGCCTTTGTGCCACAACTCCTGGCGGCTGCGGCTGAAGAACCACACATCACCACTCGAGACGGTGCGACTAAGTGACTCCTTGTTCATGTATCCGAGCATCAGGACCTCGTTCGTGTCCGCGTCCTGGATGATTGCCGGAACAAGTCCCTGGTTATCAAGCTTGAGCATCTATTCCTCCGTACAATGATATCGCCTCAGCAAGGTCTATCGAGCCCGTGTAGAGTGCCTTGCCGAGTATTGCCCCGGCAGCACCGGTGTCGCGCAACAGCCGCAGATGCTCCAGAGACGAAAAGCCACCGGCGGCGACGACAGGCGCATCAGTGCTTCTGGCCAGTCTCTCGATTGCGGCGAAATTGGGCTCTGTCAACGTCCCGTCGCGCCGCACATCCGTGTACACGAACCTCGAAACGCCAACCTCTCTCATACGCAGGCACAGCTCCGTCACCGAAACCCGGGTGCCCACCAGCCAGCCGCGCGTCGTTATCCACCCGTCGCGCGCATCAAGACTGACGACAATCGCCTCCGGGTAGGCCCGAACAAGGTCCGTGACCAGCGGCGGGTCTTCCACCGCAACAGTTCCCAGCACAATGCGCTCGGCATCATGCTCGAAGAGCCAGTCCGCGTCGGCCTTCGTCCTGATACCGCCCCCGACTTCCACCCGCACTCCCTCAACCGACATCACATCGAGGATGCCGTCCTTGTTGACAAGGCCCCCTCCGGCGGCCCCATCCAGGTCCACCACGTGAATCAATCCGGCGCCACACGTCTGCCAGCGCTGCGCCACGGCGGACGGACTGTCGTGGAAGACCTCTTCTTTGTCGTAGTCTCCCTGGAACAGGCGCACGCACACGCCATGCCTCAGGTCAATCGCAGGGATTACTTCCATGTGGAACACCACGGGCGAACACACGCCCGCCTTCTGTCGGAGCGAAGATTATAGTGGACGACTGCAATTCGTGTCACGCGGCCGGCCGCGCCCACCAGACTTGCGGCATACGACTCCCGGCCAGTCACGAGACCGGGCGGCTCATCGGGGCTTGCTGCTGAACAGGCGCGCTATCCAGTTGGCTCGACATCTCGTCGAGAATGTCGTCGAGAGGCCTCGCGTTAGCAATGGTGTAGGCTCCAACCCTGACCCTGCGGACTTCCTCCACCGTCGCGCCAACGCCCAGCTTCTGCCCGACATCGTGCACAAGACTGCGCACATAGAAGCCCGATGAGACGTCGCATTCAAGCGTGAAATTCGGATAGTCGAAATGGGCCAGGCGGAGCGAGTCCACACGGACCTGAGATGCCGGTATCTCCACGTTTATACCCTTCCGGGCAAGCTCGTAGGCCTTCTTGCCGCCGACCTTCTTCGCGGAGAACGCGGGTGGCACCTGCTGCATCTCTCCGGTAAAGCCTTCCAGGGCGGATTCCAGTTCCTCCCGCGTAACCGGTCGGTCGCACTTGCTCACAACATCACCGGCCACGTCATACGTGGTTGTAGTCATGCCCAGGATAGCCCTGACCACATACGCTTTGTCCATGTGAAGGAAAGAACTCGCCTGCTTCGTCCGCTTGCCTGTCAGCATGATTAGAAGGCCGGTGGCCAGGGGGTCCAGCGTACCGGTGTGGCCGATCTTGACCTTGATTCTCTTCTTGACAAGCGCCACAGCTCTCGCAGAAGTAATGCCCTTAGGCTTGTCAACGAGAATGATGGTGTCCATGCTCAGTAGTATAGCCCATGCAATGCCCACGAAGTCGGAGAGCGGGGCTCTGTCACTCAGGCGAGAACTCAAGCCGCAGCACGGCACGGGTATCCGGCGAGACCTTCATCCTGTCGTCAATCCGCCAACCCACAACCCACGCTATCTGCGACTCCGAACACACAATCGGCACTTCATCGCGGTGCGCGGCAGGTATCCTGGCGTCAACCATGAAGTCCTGCAACTTCTTCTCCCCGGACATGCCAAGGGGCCGGAACCTGTCCCCCTGCCTGCGCCTGCGAACGAAGAGACCTGTTCCCAGCCGGTCGGCGTCGAAATGGGCCACCAGGGCGCCGGTGCTGACACCAGCAGCTCCCTCGATAACGCGCGCCGTCACGTGCCAGCAAGGGATGGACGTCTCGCCCGGAACTGCGATACTAACGGGCTCAGCCGGCACGCCTTCACGCACAACTTCTGTCACCATGTCCGTTCTGAAAGCAACAAGACTCGAATCCTCCCTGCGCCATGCGATGCAGCCGGGCAGGTCAACCGATTTTCCGACTGGCTTTGAGACAAGGTCCCGCACGACAGCAATGTGGTCGAAGGCCACGTCCCTCGCGGACCCATTCAGGTGCGCGACTGACTGGTGGATGAGCCGGGCCTGCAGTGCCCGCGTTGCCCCGGCAAAGCCGTTCAGCTCGATGCGGACCTCCGCCCCGGACACGGAGACGATTTCCGCCCATAGCGCCCGGGCAGCCTCCGCCAGATGCTCATCGTCATCTCTCGCGGCCGCGGAAAGCCGCAGCACCGCGTCGTCGAAGCGTGGGTTGAGGCTCCGACAATAGGGGAGCAGCTCCAGTCTGACGCGGTTGCGCAACGGCGACAGCGACTCGTTGGACGAATCGGAGCGCGGCACCAGCCCCTTCGTGAGACAGTACTCCTGTGTCTCATCTCGCGACAGTGGCAGGAGAGGCCGCACCAGTCTTGGAGCCATTCGCCGGTCCACCACACTCGCAGCAGAGGCGTGTAACTGCGACACAGGATCGAGTCCACGCAGGCCGTGCACCCCGGTTCCTCGCAAGACGTGCAGCATCACCGTCTCGACCGAGTCGTCCCGGGTGTGCCCCGTGGCAAGCACCACGGCCCCGGTCTCGCGGGCCACCTCGGCCAGGAACGCGTACCGCACCTCGCGGGCCGCCTCTTCCAACGAACAACGGCGGCTCCGCCGGTAGGCCTGCACATCACGGGCCTCCACCGTGCAGTCGAGGCCCAGGGAGAGGGCATGAGAAGACACGAAGCGCGCGTCGAGGCTCGACTCGGAACCCCGGAGCATGTGGTCCAGATGCGCCACGTGCAGCCTTATGTCCAGTCGCTCGCGAAGTACATACAGGACCTGAAGGAGGCAAAGGGAATCGGCGCCTCCGGACACGGCGACCACCACGGACTCGCCCGGCTCAAACAGCCGCTGAGACCGGATGAAGCCGAGAACCCTCGTCTCCACTCCGTCCGCCGGCGAGGCAGGCACGATTTCCATCAGACCGCCAGATATGAGGTATCGTTGAATCGCGCGAGCCTGGGCCCGAACTCACCGAACTCGAGCACGCTGATACAGGCAGGGTCCATCCTGAACTTGACCAGCGTGTTGAGAGGCCAATCAAGAGCCTTGAAGATGATTGAGAGCGTAACGAAATAGTGGCTCACGACAAGCACGTCCTCGCAGGTCGGTGTCTCGATATACGGCCTTACCACAGCCCAGCACCGTTCCTGAAGCTCTCTGAAGCTCTCCCCACCCGGGAGCCTGTCTGTCTCACCTTTCCACCATTCCAGCAGAAGCTGGGTGAAGGTCTGCGGCATCCCAATGGTCGACATTCCGTCGAGCTCTCCAACGTCGACTTCCTTGAGGCCGGGGTCGGTGTGAACCGGAAGGCCGTGAAATTCCGCAATCGCTTCTGCCGTCTGGACAGCACGCTGCAGAGGACTGGCCACTATCAGGTCGACGCTCTCATTCCGCAACACGTTTGCAAGCAAGCCTATCTGGTTACGGCCGTTCTCGCTCAGCTCGATATCACGCGCCCCACCCTGCACTTTTCGTTCGCTATTCCACACGGTTTCCCCGTGTCGGACCAGTATCAACCTCAAGACAAGACCTCCTCAACAAGAAGCAATGATTGGCTCGACCGGCCGCCGGCCGCTGTACCCCACCACACCATGGCAGCAAGCAGGAGTCTACAACTCCCAGGACAGGTCAACGCGGTGTATTAACTCGGGCGGCCCGGCAAAGCCCAGGACCGCAAGTACGTGTTCCGGTCGCACGCTGCCGTCCTGGCCGAGGCGCACATCCAATCCTATCTCACACACTCCACCGGGTCCGGGCTCAACTACCACGTCGCGCACGAGCGGCCTGATGTCCTGTGACCGCAACTCATCCCCCCGTCGGTATTCATACGTCACGCTCTCAGACGCGAGGAACGCTTGCGCAGCCGCCTGCGCGGCGGAAACGCCGTCATCACACCACGCCACACACCGATAGCGTGCCGAACGGATGATTGATTGGAGCGATGGTGCGCGCAGCGGGACCTCCCACACCTCTGAAAGCTCGAATCCCTGCGGCAACTCGGGTCGCAGCATCATCAACACAGCTTCCGGA
>JAUVYD010000237.1 GCA_030603265.1 Dehalococcoidia bacterium | reverse complement strand
ACAGGTTCCAGTTGAGGCTCCAGTTCAGAGATGATGAGACCGATGGCAATGGCGACAACGACCTGCTTTGCTGGACCGCCGGGAACCTGCCAAAGCTGATAGTCCACTACTATTCCTACGAGTAGCAGGCACTGACGCTGCACTCGTGATGAGTGAGGAATCGAGCCGCGGGCACCGTGAGGTGTCCGCGGCTTCCGATTTGAGATGTGCGAGGGGAATGGTAATGACCCGGCGCTTCCTTGCAGGTTCTGGCGTCTGGCCAATCCATGTAGTACAGTCTCTAATCGGCGTCTTGATCATCCGGGTGGGTACTGCATGAAAGGACGGGAGGAAGTACGATCTCCGGTGCCGCGTGGGCTGTGTGGCTGCGCAAGGCCATTCTCGCCGTTGATGCCGGCTCTGGCTGAGGTGGGTGGTGGGACGCTTCCTGTGCTGCGCGACGGTATGGGCGCGACTGTCTCTTCGACGGCGCGAAACGAGGATGTGGGATGAGTGGTCGGGCCAAGTCCGGCGTCGTCGAGTGGCTCTTTGTCCGGGCTGCGGACGTCCTGAGGGCCGAAGGCCCGCGAGGTCTCTGGGAGGCTGTTGCCGCGCATCTGAGCTACTCCGCTCATCGACTGTGTGGCTCCACAGACTACGTCATCCATGTGACGGACACTGCGGATTGCGTGGTCGGGCTGACTGCTCCGACTGTTGAAGGACTTGAAGTCCATGTTCTGACCGATGAGCGTGAAGTGGAGCGATTGTTGAGCGAGGGCTACGAAGACGTGCGACGAGTTGTCAAGCGTGCCAGGCAACGTCTTCAAGGGGGGGCTGTAGGCATCTGTGCCTTTGTGAATCGAGATGTCGCGCACGTTGAGTGGGTTGCCTTCACTGAGGCCGCGGGACGCACGATTGACGTGCCCGCCTGCTTCGTGAATCATGACAAGAGGGAAGCCTTGTGGGGAGGGGCCTATACGGTCGGAAGGTTCCGCAAGATGGGCATCTTCCGTCATGTGATGGCGTGCGCGCTACGCTACTGCCAGGAACACGGCTATGATGTCGTGGTGGGCACAACGCAAGTGCGCAATGTGCCGTCGGTGCGTGGCCAGGACCCGTATGGACCACGAGTGCGTGCAGGCGTTCGTCATAGACGATTCCTCACGTGGCATGACTGGCATGAATTGCCCCAGGTGCCGGCGTGCGGATGGCGCGAAGAAGGCAAGGACTGAGCCGTGGTGAGGTGATAGGCCTCAGGGCCGACCTTGGCCGCGGGGAGACGTATTTCAGCAGGCGTGGAGGCCGTGAGGATGTCCGCGCCGTCTTTGGTTTGTCCGCCAGGCGCTGCCCAGTGGCCTCGGTCGCCGATGCTATACTAGCGCGATTGTCTCGTACGGGGGTGCGTTGTCCATGAGAGTAGCCGTGGTCGGCATTGGTGGTGTTGGGGGATACTACGGTGGGAGACTGGCAAACGCGTTTCCTCCCGGAAGCGAACACGAAGTGCTTTTCTACTGCCGTGGGGCGCATCGCGAAGCCATCAGCAGGAACGGACTGAGGCTCATTGCCCGTGACGGCGAATTGATGGCTCGACCTTCCCTCGTAACTGATACCCCTGCTGAGATGGGGACTGTGGACGTCGCCCTGTTCTGCGTGAAGGGCTACGATCTGCTGGAGGCGGCCCGCTCGATGGCTGTGGCCATCTCACCCCGAACGGTCGTCATCCCGCTGGGCAACGGCGTGGACAACGATGAGACACTGAAGCAGGGGCTTTGCACGGGGGATGTGTTGAACGGCTGTGCGTACATCTCGACGCATGTCGAGGAGCCCGGTGTTGTTGAGCAGACAGGCGGCAGCCGCAAGCTCTTCTTCGGAAACCCTGATGGCAGGACTGAACCCTACAGGCCGATCGAGGAGATGCTCAAGGCTGCCGGCATCGACGCGGCGTTGAGCGCGAACATACTCGAAGAGGTGTGGGCCAAGTTCATCTTCATAGGGCCTGTCTCCGGCGTGACGTCTCTTCACGGCGTGTCGATAGGCCAGGCCATCGACGACCCCGGGCTGAGGAAGCAGCTGTCCGGCATGATGAGAGAGGTGGAGGCTCTTGCCCGGAAGAAGGGTGTTGAGCTTCCCAAGGGCATTGTAGAGCAGTCACTGGGGAAGGCGGGGGCATTTCCCCGGGGCACGAAGTCGTCTATGCAGCTGGATGTCGAAAGCGGCCGACGGACGGAATTGGAGACGATGCTGGGCTATGTCGTCCGGCAGGGGCGCGAGCTTGGCGTGTCGACATCTCTCCACTCCGATGCATACGAATCTCTCAAGCAGCGGGTTGCATAGTCCCGCCGGATTCGGTTTCAGCGCGGTGTAGGCGGATTGGCGAGCTCGAAGGCGGAGACGGACAGGCAGATGGGTGTGTACAACATTGCGGCTCGTTTCGTACTGGCCCCGGTTCTCGATGTGCTGCGGGGCACCAGCACGATTCGGTGTCTCGCGGAGCTTGAGCGGACGCAGTGGTGGTCGCGGGAGCAGCTTCTCGAGCTCCAGGGCCGGCGCCTTCGCGTGCTGCTTCAGTACGCCTACGAGAGGGTGCCGTTCTATCGCCAGGCCTTCGACGACAGGGGGCTCACTCCTGCAGACATCAATACTGCCTCGGACCTCTGTGCTTTGCCTGTCCTCAACAGGCGCGGCGTGCGACGTCATAGTGCGGAGCTTCAGGCCACGGGATTTCCGGGACGTGGAAGGCTGGTGGCTCGAACCGGCGGCTCCAC
>JAUVYD010000070.1 GCA_030603265.1 Dehalococcoidia bacterium | reverse complement strand
AGGCATGCGTGGCGGACTTCGTGGTTCAGGTCAAGGGAAGTGCTATCGCAGTCTCAGGTCCGAGAGCCCTGGGCAGAGCCATCGGGCAGACGTACACGGGCGAGGAGATGGGTGGATGGAAGGTCCACTCCAAGCTGACCGGAATGACCGACCAGGTGGCGGAGGACGAGGAGCACTGTTTCGACATCATCAGGAAATATCTCGACTACATGCCGGACAACAACAAGCAACTCCCTCCCGTTCGCCCTGTGCCGGATGGTTCAGAAGAGAGGATGGCGAAAATCCTCGACTTTCTTCCTGAGAAGAACACAAGGGTCTACGACATGCACAAGATTGTGCGGTGCATCGTTGACGGAGGGGAGTACATGGAGCTGAAGCCCGCTTTCGGCGCCATGGTCATCACCTGCCTCGCTCGCATCGACGGGCACGTGGTCGGCATACAGGCCAGTAATCCGCTTGTGAACGTGGGGTCCACGGACACCGATGCACTGGAGAAGTCCATGAGCTTCATGTGCCTGTGCGATTCCTACAACATCCCCCTCATCTTCCTGAATGATACGCCCGGCCACATGACCGGCAGGGAAGCGGAGGTGAAAAGGGTCGGCTCCCGCGTTGTGAACCAGATCCAGGCGCTGATGCAGGTGACGGTTCCGAAAGTCACCATCAACATCCGCAAGAACTACGGACAGGCGATGATAAACACGTGCAGCCTTGGAAGCGGGCATGATTTCCTGGTCGCATGGCCGACGGCGGAGATTGGCTTCATGGACCCGGCGATTGCAGCAGATGTGGTATATGGCAATCTGCCGGAAGAGGAAAGGCGCGAGCTGGTGGAGAAGATGCAGTCGGATACTTCGCCATACCCTGCCGCGGGCTCATACTGGCTGCAGGACGTCATCAATCCATACGACACCCGTAAGTACCTCATCAACGTGCTCGACATAGTTCGGAATTCGGAAACCCGCGGCATGAGCAAGCATCTGCTTGGCAACTGGCCGAAGAAATTCTGAGTTCGGGGGACACCATACTTATCTCTTGACAGAACGCTCGCCTCGGCGCCAGTATCAGTGCGATGGCACGAATCACGCGAGTGGAGATACGGGAAGGTGAACTCGGCAGGCGGTTGCGCCGCAGACGGCTGGGACCGGAACCGAAGCGCCGGAGATACGTATGGTGTCCCCCGAACTCACGAAGAGAAGGTGAAGACACTGTGTTAGTACTACCAGATGACAGAACCGCTGTGCCTACCCCCATCAAGTGGTACAAGAGCCTTGCCACGAGAAAGGGGCGACTGAAAGCCGGAGCATTTCTCGTTGAAGGCGAGAGGGCCATCAAGCAGATAGCCGGCAGCAGTCCGGATGCGATAATCGAAATCGTATGCACGGAGGAAGCGGCGCCTCCCGGCGACGAATACCCCCTGCGCTTTGTCACTGAGAGGCAGATGGACTCCATCTCCTCCACGCAGACGCCGCAGGGAACCATTGCTGTTGTCCGTCTACCCCGGGATACGTACGCGGACCGGCTGCCGGACGACGTCGGTGGCAACATCCTGTTGCTGGAAGACATCCAGGATCCGGGAAACGTGGGCACTCTCATCCGCACCGCCGCAGCCTTTGATTTCTCGGGGGTTATCCTCACGGACAACTGCGCTGACCCCCTGTCTCCGAAATGTGTTCAGTCGACTGCCGGCACGGTGTTGTCTCTGTGGCTCCGAAGGACCCCGTGCTATCGGGACCTTGCGGGGGAACTGAAAAGTGGTGGGTACTGCCTCGTGGCCACTGATCTCGGCGGCGCGGAAGACACCTCGGTTCTTCAATGCGAGGGCAAGCTCCTGCTTGCACTGGGCAACGAGGGCTCAGGCCTTTCGAAGGCGCTGCTTCGTATGACCGACCACAGGTTGAGAGTCGCCACAGTGGGGCAGAAGGCGGAATCGCTGAACGTAGCGGCTTGCGGCGCAATCTGCATGTATCTGAGTCGCCAGAGATAGCGGGCCTTCGGGCGGCCCCGGAATCCAGGACAGCCGCCTGTTGTGCCCTCCTCCTACTCGGCCCCTCCCTGGTTTCTCTCGCGGATTTCTCTCAGAATCCTGTTGTAGCACCTGACATCGACTTTGTAGAAGAGCATGACGCCGATGGCAAGAATCCCGGCGATAATGGGGAAGAGCGTCACCATGTAGAGAATCAGCGTCTGCACCTCATGGCTCTGGATGGCATTGGGCACGTACCCGACAGAGGCCAGCAGGAATGCAGAGAGAGACCCTCCGACGGCGTAGCCCAGCTTGTTGCTCACCCCATAGGTGGAGAAGATCATGCCTGCACCACGGATTCCCGTCTTCCACTCCCCGTACTCAACCATGTCGGCGAGCATCGACCGTATCATCACATAGGTGATTCCGATGCCGACACTGGACACTGCCATGGCGGCCACGATTGCCGGCAGGTTTTCATACGGGGTGAACAGCACGACGGTGCCCGAGACGATGGTGACGAGCGTCGCGATGATATACAGGTTTCTCTTGCTGCCCAGTCTTCTGCCCAGAACAGGAGTGAAGGATGCCCCGGCAATCATCGACAGTATCATGATCATCATGAAGAGGGGAAAGAAGGACTCATTCCCGATGTTGTATTTCAGGAAGAAGATGGCTGCAGTCGTTCGCATGTCGTTTGCAGCCTGGGTTACGAAGACGGTGATGAGCAGTATGACAAGAGGCTTGTTCTGTGCGATCAGTTTGAGCTCTTCCCCGAGGCGATGCCTCTTCACGTGGCCCGACTCCAACTCTCGTGTGCTGGCGAAACAGACCAGGTACAGTCCCACCGCCACGACAGCATAGATGCACGCCGTCACGGTGAAGCCGGTCTGTTGCGATGAAAAGGAGTTGACGAGAGGCATGGTCGCCGCTGCGACAACCAGTATCGTGGAGTAGATGGCAATCATGGTAAGGGAGGCAAGACTCGAGCGTTCATTTGTGTCCTGCGTTACTGATGCCATCAAGGCGGAGTGCGGGACTGTCATGGAGGTATACGCCAGCCCCAGAAGAAGATAGGTGACAGCGGCGTAGACAATCTTGCCGCTGGGGGAAAGAGCCGGTGTACTGAAGGTTAGTACGAATATCACGGCAATGGGGACAGCTCCGAACAGCAAGTACGGGCGGAATCTGCCCCAACGCGACCGGGTCTGGTCCGCAATGTATCCCATCACCGGATCATTCAGGGCGTCAAAGATGCGTGCTGCCAGCAATATGGTGCCCACAGTGACGGCAGGGATAGCGAACACATCGGTGTAGAAAAACACCAGATAGAAGCTGACCATCTGCCAGACAAAATTGGACGCGGAACTGCCCAGGGCGTATCCCAGCTTCCTCTTCAAACTCAGTCGGCCGGCCCTGCTTGCCGGGGCTGATGGCGTGATGTTGTACATACACTCCTTCTACTGTGCTGTTTGAGAACACCTGCCCTGCATTCGCATCTCGGCAGGCTGCCACTTTCAGGAGAGACTCAGGTCGCGTGCCGTTGGCAGACAACCGAAACACAGCGTTTCATCTCTCGAAGGTAATTTCCTTTCGCACCGCCATGACGGCCTGAGGCATGTGTGGTTTGAGCTGTCCCCGTATCGCGTCGTCATAGGCCTGTTCACCCTTGTGTTCGAGGATGACTCTTCCACGATTGCATTGTTCCAGGAGACTGGCATTGGCCTTGTCGATAGCCCCGGGCGCCATTCGATACACGAATCGCATCATCGCATTGAGCCCGCAGGGTATCGATTCGAGCAGGACAACCGACTGAGGATCAGCCGAATACCACACCCCCAGCGCGACTTCGCCAAATCTGGTGATCGGAAGGTTCAGCGATGCCTGCCTTTCCGGCGTGAGGCCGATGCTTGCCACGATCCATCTTCCCTCAATGTATGCTTCCGCCTCGCCGTGCAGCAGCAGGTTTCCGATTTCTCTGCTCCATTGCCTGCCCTGACCACTGGCGCCCAGCGTTTCATCCAGTGTGTCCATCGAAGTGAGAGCGTAGAGTCTGTAGCATGTTCTGATTCCTGCTGCCCTGCACAGGGCAACCAGCAGCGCCAACCTGTGGAGGCATGTACCTGTTGCCCGATGGAGAATCTCCTCCGCCCCGTCGAGAGGAATCAGTTCGATTGCGATGTTCCTCTTCACAAACTCAAAGGCTGATTCCGCATACTCCCGGTCCGACTTCCGGTATGCCCCGAGCTGATGAGCCAGGGCGATAATCTCGGGCGCATGCGAATTGCAGTAGAGGGTGGGTCGAAGATACCTCTCGTTTGAATCGCAGTACTTCATGCCCGCGTGATACGCGGGAATCTGGAACGGCCGCGGTGGTCGAACGTATCTCTTCTGGGGCCGACTTGCCCGTACGGGGCGCCTGACACTCTTCAGATTGAGGACAGAGAACTTGAGCAGAAAGAAGCATCCCGCAATCAGCCGTCGACGGATTGCCTTTGGCGGGAAGTATCCCCGTTCAATCATTTCCCACGGTCGCATTGCCATGACTCCTCAAGCGCTGTCCTCCGGCCCCTTCCCTGACTCCGGTTGTGCGACATCTATGTGTCACTTCTGCGTGTGAACTGCCCCGTACGCGCCAGACGTGACACAGAGCGGCGAGACACGGACTGACTCCCTCCGCGCTCACAGAAGGACTCAACCGACTTCGCCAACCGAGAACAGCCTCCTCACTTCCCCGGTGCACCCCCGGTCTTCCTGGCCGGCCGCGCGTGTGACCTCAGGGTCCAGCACGGGGCCCGGGCGGTCGCACACCGGGCATCTCTGCAGCATGCGCACCCTGTCACCGGTGATAATGAACCCCGGATAGCTGAGAGCTGAGGCGTCCAGGAAGGCGAACCTTCCCCATTCGCCATACTCCACCGGCTTCAGTGCTTCGTCCAGGACCATGGGTTTGTAGAATGAGTAGGGTGCATGAAGATAGTGCCCCTCGGGGCACTGGATCATCCACCCGTTGCCTTCCACCATGCTGTAGACGTCGATGCAGTAGCTCTCGGGTATCCCCAGGACTTCGTAGACCTCCGCCCTGAACTCGGAAGCAGGCAGCCTCTTGTCTTCGTGTATCTTCCAACCGCCGCCGGTGACAACGCCGCCGCGCTCTCCGAAGTGGAACGACATCTTCCGACGTGTGAGTTCCTGCAGGACGGCATGCAGCAGGTACGGTGAACCAGAAAGGTACGTGAAGTCCTGCGCCTCTTCTCTCGAGACAAGCCAGTCAATGACCCGGTCGACTATTCCTCTGGACCTGCGCGCCGCAGCGTGCCGCACGATTCTGCCTTTGATGCCGCCTTTGCCGCCCATGGCCATGGCAAGAAGCGTGATGGATACTGTTCCCTCGATAGCCACCAGCGCCTTTCCGACGAGGTCGAGCATGACCTCTGAAGCCTTGCCGGCATAGATCGAGTTGACTCTCGGGTCCGGCATCAGGAGATATGACTCAGATTCAAAGATCCAGTGGTCGGAGCTCATTGCGAGTATCGCCTTCGCCAGTGCGTATTCCGCGTTACAGAAGGTGCGCCGGTCCCTCGGGATGAACGTATGGTGTCCTCCGGTACCGCTGCTGTACGTGACAACCAGTCCCGCATCGTTGAAGGCGCCAACAACCTGGTCAAGGGTGGGATGCTTCTGCCTGATGACGATATCGGGCAGCTCGCCCGTGTAGAGGTTTCCAAGCCACGTGGCGAAGTCCCTGCCGCCCGGGTAGCTCTTGAAGAACGTGTCGGGAATCAGCGGTATTCTGGTCAGGTCTTCGGGTGTTCGGATGTCGTCCGGTGAGACACGATTGTCCTCGCAGAACTTGCGATAGTACTCGTTGTTCCGGTAGTGATGAGCAAATGTGTGCTGGAGGGCGGCCAACTGCAGTTGCTCCGCTTCGTCGAGCGGCACTCGATACAGGTCAGGGGGAGCGAAGAGAGCGTGGTCTACAGGTGTCCATTCCTCGCGGGGAGGGATGTAGTTCTTGACTCTTTGATTGAAGAAGCGGATGTACTCCTCATAGGACACTTGGTGTGCTTTGTAGTCCATTCGCTTCACCACCTGAGAGAAATGAATCACGAGACGCAGGCAGATTGTCGGAAGTCACCTGAACAAGAATCACTATACCGAACCGATTGGTTGATGTCACGGGTTGGGGAGTGCCATGATGCGGATGTGCTGCAGAAGGAGCCGAAGTGGGCATGCTGCGGGCCGGAGGGTGTGATACTGCGCGCCATCCGGCGTATATTTGAGTAGCAGGGCAGATGAGAATGCGCAGCCCTGCGGCTGGAGGTATGAAAATGCGGAAGACGGTGTTGGTCCTGATTGCTTCAACTCTTGTCCTCACTCTTGCGGGGTGCGCCGCTCCTGCGGCCTCGGCCGATGAGCTGCGCTCTTCGGAACCGCGTGAGACAGAGCCATCGTTGCCTGCCGGCGATACGGATGCGCTTGTCGAAGGCAACGGTGCGTTCGCCTTCGACTTGTACCATCAGGTTGTAGAGGGCACGGAGAACCTCTTCTACTCTCCGTACAGCATCTCCATGGCGCTCGCCATGACGTATGCCGGGGCGCGCAGCGAGACTGAGAAGCAGATGGCACAGGCGCTGCACTTCGGACTGCCGCAGGACCGGCTTCACACCGCGTTCAACGGCCTTGACCAGGAGCTGAGTGCGCGCGGAGAGGGGGCACAGGGGAAAGACGATGAAGGCTTCCGCCTCAACATCGTCAATGCCATCTGGGGCCAGAAGGACTACAGCTTCCTGCAGGACTACCTTGACACGCTGGCCCGGAACTACGATGCGGGTCTGCGCGTGCTTGACTTCCAGGGCGCTCCTGAGCCCTCGCGGATTACCATCAACGACTGGGTTGAGGTGCAGACGGAGGAGCGCATCAAGGACCTCATTCCAAAGGGCGCGATCAATGTAATGACCCGCCTTGTGCTTACCAACGCGGTCTACTTCAACGCCGCATGGGCGTCCCAGTTCGAGGAGAGCTTCACAGCGCCGGGTCCGTTCCATCTGCTCGATGGCTCAGAGGTGAACATCCCCATGATGCGGCAGACGGGGGGATTTCGCTATGCCGATGGGCCCGACTTCGAAACCATCGAATTGCCGTACGACGGAAATGAGCTATCCATGGTTATCCTTCTGCCCGCGACCGGTCGATTCGAGGCATTCGAGGACTCGCTCGACTACAGTGTCGTCGAGAGCGCCATCGGTGCTCTGCAGCACGCTCAGGTTGCCCTGACCATGCCACGGTTCAAGATGGAGACCAGTTTCAACCTGAACGACGCTCTCTCGGAACTGGGT
>JAUVYD010000055.1 GCA_030603265.1 Dehalococcoidia bacterium | reverse complement strand
GTCGCGAGATACTCCCCCTCCTGCTCCATCACTCCGGGCACCAGGCAGGCCATCTCCGTGTGGGCGAGGTCGCTGACCTCGAGCGAGCCGTCCGTCTTGGACGTGTACGAGCCGAAGTAGGAGTTGCAGCCGGCCGAGCCGGATAGCTCACCATCGCCGAACTCCAGCGTCACATCCGTGCTCGCGAGCGCGGGAGTCAGGTTCCCCGGCTCGCCGTATGCCTCCAACACCCATGACGTTCCGTTGAGCGAGGGTTCAAGCTCCGGTTCCTCCGCTCCGGGAAGTCCCGGAAGGTCTGGAAGGTCAGGAAGGTCAGGAAGGCCAGGAAGGCCGGGGATGCAGCCCGCTGTCGCCAGCAGGGCCGCGCTCGCAAGCAGTATCGCAACTCTCAGCATTCCGTGTTTCATCTCTTGACCTCCGGGCAGTAGTGGCGTCACTCTCATGTACGCTCGAACACCAGGACTGTCACACCGCACGTGATACGCAGCTCGTCTGCTGCAATCGCGTAGCTCTCCGCCTTCGCCAGCGCCTCAAGGTAGTCGTGTTCCTGGAGCGTCATGTCCTGATTCGGGCAGGACTCCTCCGTGGCCGCAACCTCGGGGATGCTGAGCGAGTCGCCGTCGATCGTGTACGCGCCGCCGTACTGGTTACAGCCCGTGTAACCCCGGACCAGACCCTCTGCGGGGAAGAACTCCAGCGTTATCTCCGTGCTTTCCAGGACAGGGATTGCCTTCCCCTGCACCTCCATGTGGTTCAGGGCCCATCCAGCGCTGTCCAGTTCCGGGTCTTCGCTGGTGGCGCACCCCGCAACAAGCAGAATTGCGCCGCAGAGGAGCAGCGCAGCAGGTAGCAGCGTTCTGAATCTCGTGTCCTCACCTCCGCAGGTTGGTCCCTGACGGTCGTGTTTACCCCACCGCACTGGCTGGCTACCCGTAGCGTTCCGGGTGGCACAGCGCGCATTGCAGGACCGGCCGCTCGGTTGCTGCGGCGTGCTCCATCGCCTGTGTGTAGTCTTCGAAGCCCTTCCACACTCCGGATTGCGGCTTCTTGCCGTCCTGGCAGTGCTCGCACTCCGCCCTGTGGACCTGCGCGTAGTTGCCGGCCGCGCTCTCCAGTACCCAGAATCGCATGTGTTCGTCTCCTTGCGCTCATGCTACACCGTTCGGCTGTCCCTGCGCCACCCCGGGATGGCCCCCGGCAGCAACACAGCCCCCACATGCTACTGTGTCGCCCCTCCGTTCTGTAGAATTGTCCTGTGAACCCTGCGGGCAGAGGCCACACCATCGATGTGTACTGCGCGAATTGCAGGACCATCCTCTACCACTATTACAAGGCAGGACCCGGCCACCTCGTGAAGTGCTACGTCGACCGGATACTCAAGGACTACACTGACGGCTCCCTCGTGTGCCCTTCGTGCGGGCAGCAGTTCGCTCGCGACGCGATGGTACGTGGCCGCCCTGCAAAGAAGATAGTCCAGGGCAAGGTCTTCGTCAGAGGCTAGTCCCCGGCGCAGACCTGCGCGGAGAGCCTTCCCCTCACACCGGCCTGTCTGCTGCCGGTGTGTCCTGTATAATTCCTGCACGTATCGCAAGGGAGAGGTGGTCATGCAGAAGCAGTGGAAGGCAACATCCGCCGGCATACTGAGCATCATCGCGGGCACGTGGGGTGTGATGGCCGGTGTCATTCTCACGGTCATCACCTCGGCCTACCCTCCTGCGTGGATATACCTCACTCCCTTTCAGACCGTCATCGTGAACAGGCTTTCCCCTCTCGGAGCGGCTCTGGGGCTGGTTGCCATCGTGGGAGGCGTCTTCGCCGTGAGAAGGCGGAAATGGGGGCTTGCGCTGGCGGGAGCCATCTGCGCGGCGATGATACCGCCGCCCTTCTTCCTGGGTGCGCTCGCTGTCATCCTCGTTGCGGTGGGTCGCGACGAGTTCGAAGAGCCTGAAGAGCCTGCCCCTCCCGCTCCGCCCGCGGACGAGGCCTCCGAATAGCCGGTCGGCGGTACGCTGGCCTGCCGGCTCCTACTCGCGTCCGGGCCGGAAGCTGATGCTGACGTCCCGTGGCAACGCGACGCCCACCTCAACTTCGATGGCCTTGGCCACTGCTGCGGGCACGGGACAGCCGGCGTGCTTGATGACCTGGAACATCACCGCGTGCACGGAGTTCGGATTGCGCGGGTTGAGGGCCTCGCGCCAGGCCGCCCCGTCCACCTGCTCAACTGCACTGCTGAGCATTTCGCACTCGGTCTGCACGCTGACGCGAATGTGGGTCTTTGACTCCCTGGAGACCTCGACGATGGCGTGATGGCCGCAGATGCCGCAGTCGACCTCCACCGCCGTCACAGCTTCCCCAACTCCCTCGCGGCCTTCACCATTGTGAAGAAGTTGTAGGGAGGAGTCTTGGGAGGAAAGCCGCAGCCCGACATGAGGACGAATCCCCTCGGGGCGCCCTTCCCTGCCTTGATGGCGGCCCGGCAGGCGTCATACAGGTCGTTGGGGTGGCCGTTCTGGATGAGGGAGGGCTCTACGTTACCCATGATTACGCTCGACTCGCCGAGCTTCTCAATGGCGGTGTGCAGGTCAACCTCGTGCCCGAAGGTGAGCAGACCCGGGTCACCCATCGGTATCTTGGTCCAGTGGTCGAGATTCAAGTTCTGGTCGCCGCAGATGTGCGTCATGATGTGCTTGATGCCCATTCGGAGTGCGGCACTGTGGACCTCAATCGAATAGGGCAGCACGAACTCTTCGAAATGACGTGCCGAGATGACCTGGTTGGCAGCGGAGGGCTCGGCATTGTACATGAGGATGTCCTTGCCGAAGGTGTCTACCCACAGCTGTACCATGCCGATGAGGAAGTCCCGTGATAGCTCGAGCATCCTGTGCGCGAGAGATGGCTTCTTTATCATCCAGCGCGCCAGCTTCTGCACGCTGCACAGGTTGCCCGCAGTGGTGAACACCCCGGCATTCGGAGTCATGACGGTGGCGCCGGCCGCTGCCGCAGTGAGCGAGTGTGCCATACCTATCGGGATTGCCCCCGCCGTTGAGATGTCATCGGGCACCCGCAGGGTCCAGACATCCTCTTCTGAGATGACAGGGTAGCGCACCGCCATCGGCGCCTGCTGAAACTCCCCCTCAGGGAACTTTATCTCGCCGCCGAACTCCCAGGCCCCGAAGGGGCCGTAGGCGAAGTTCGGGAAGCCGTCGAAGCCGTACTGTTCCTGCGCCCAGAGTTCCGCGCGGCAGCTCTTCTCGCCGTCCGAGTACGCCTCCCCCATCGTGTAGCCCACACCGAGTGCGGCGAAGGCCCTGATGCCGAGCGGGAAGACGGGAACCATGTCCACCCGTTCCCCCTTGAGAAGCATGCTGACGCGGTCGTTGCCGATGCCCATGACTGACCTCCAACAGGTTTTGTTGTCGTAGTCTACACGGAGTGGCAAGGGCTTTCGAGTCCCCGGGCATACTGCGTGGCTGTGGCGTGGTCGCTGTGACAGGGCAGCACGCTAGCCGTAGTAGCCGAAATCCTCGATGGCCTTCTTCATCATGTAGACGTTGAAGAAAGGAGACATGGGGGGCAGTTCGCACCCCGGCATGAGCATGAAGCCGCGCGGGGCGTCCTTGGCCTCAAGGATGCAGTCCCTGCTGGCGTCGTAGACCTGCTGAGGAGTGCCCGTCTGGATGAGGGCCGGGAGGACGTTGCCCAGTATGATGCACGAGTCGCCGAAGTACTCGATTGCTGTGCTCAGTTTGACCTGGTGCCCGAACGTGACCATGCCGGGGTCTCCCATCGGTATCTGCGCCCAGAGGGGCATGTTTGCGTTCTGCTCGCCACAGATGTGATACAGGATGTGCTTGATGCCCATCCCGAGCATCTTCTCATTGGTCTCCTTGATGTAGGGCAGCGCGAACTTCTCAAATTGCTTCGGCGAGATGATGTCGTTGGCGGCCATGGGTTCCCAGAGATTGGGGATGACGTTCTCGGCGCCGAAGGTGTCGGACCAGTAGCGAACGACGTCGAGTATGTGGTCGCTCGCTATCTGCAGGATACGATGCGCCGCATCGGGCTTCTTCAGCATCCAGCGACACAGGGTGCTTGGTGGGCAGATATTGCCGGCGACGCTGAAGTTGCCGCCCAGGGTGACTGTGATGGGCTTGCCGTGCTTCTGCTGCAGCTTCGAGAACTCCATAGCGAGAGGCAGAGAGCCGGCTGTCTTCACGTCCGGCATTGCCAGGGCTGCCAGATCCTCCTCTGTGTTCACGGGAAAGTTGACGTGTGAAGGGGCTTGTTGCCACTCGCCCTCGGGCATCTTGATCTCGCCGCCGAATTCCCAGCCGCCGTAGGAGGCGTAGCCGTAGTCAGGGCCGCCATCTATGCCATATTGCTCGAAGGTCCAGAGTTGCGCCTGGAAGCTCTTCTCAGCGTTGTTGTACATGTCGACGGTCGTGTAGCCCACGTTCCTGGCGCAGAAACCGAGCAGGAAGTGATACAGAGGAACACGGTCCACCTTATCGCCACGGAGAAGTGCCTCTGCTCTGTCGCTGTTGCTCATTGTGCCTCTCTTATCATGCCGGTCTGCATCGATGAGGCCGGCTTGCTCACGCCTGCTGGAGCATCTTCATGGCCTGCTCCACTGCCTCGCCTGCGTTGTCTGCGTAGCCGTCAGCGCCGTAACTTGCGGCGATGTCAGGATTGAGCGGCGCGCCACCGACTAGAACGCGTACGGTGCTGTCCGAATCCCTGAGCGTCTTGATTATCCTCGGTATCGCCAGCATGCTGGTGGTCATTAGAGCCGACAACCCCACGACCTGGGCACCGCATTTCTTCTGCTCTTCCGCGAAGCGCTCTATCTTGACGTCGGCGCCAAGGTCGAAGACCTGCCACCCTGCTGCGTCGAACATGACCTTCACCAGGTTCTTGCCGATGTCGTGTATGTCCCCCTCAACAACCCCGAGGATGATTTTCCGTGGTTCGGCATGGCTCTCTGCCTTGAGATGAGGCTTCAGCACCTCGAGTCCGGCGTAGAGCGCATCAGCGCATAGAAGCAATTCAGGGACGAAGTACTCCTGGCGGACATACAGGTCACCGACAGTCTCCATACCTTTTGCGAGCCCGCCCATGATGGCCTCGAAAGCGTCCAGCCCCTCTGCAACGGCCTCATTGGCGACCTCGACGGTCTTCTCCTCCTCGTACTCGACGACGGAGTCGTGAAGGCCCTTCAGTATCTCGGCTTTTTTCTCGTCGCTTGCCACAGGTCCTCTCCTTCTTGTTGTGCTTATGCGTACCAACCGTGGTCGTTCACGGCCCTGGTCATCTGGTAGACATCGAACGATGACGACAGGTGTCCGATTTGTGGATGGGCAGAGTGTACCAGAGTGAACAAGCAGCCTCACAGAGGATTGACTCCATGGGAGATGGCTGAGAGGTGTGGAGAGGCAACTGCGGCGCCGGCTACCGTTGAGTGCGAAGATGTCTCTCACCGGCAGGAGAAGGAACCCGTTTGTTCAATCAATGCCCTTCTGGAACTCGCGCCGCTGCCGGAGGCGTTATCTGCTACTCAGATCTCAGCGCATCTATCGGGTTCAGGCGCGAGGCCTGCCACGCGGGGTAGAAGCCGAAGAAGAGGCCGATTCCGACCGCGACCGACACGGCAAGGATGACGATGTCGGGCGCCACGACCGGTGTCAGCTCCGGGACGAAGTACGCGGCTCCCGCCGCGATGCCCCAGCCCAGCGCCATGCCGAGGACGCCTCCGGCGAATGTGAGCATCGCGGCCTCGATGAGGAACTGGGTCCAGATGTCCCGTTCCTGCGCACCGAGCGCCTTGCGGATGCCTATCTCGCGCGTTCGCTCCAGTACCGAGACCAGCATGATGTTCATGACGCCGATGCCGCCGACGAGCAGGGAAATAGCTGCGATGGCCCCGAGAAACATCGTCATGATGCCCAACGCCTCCGAGACCTGAGCCGTAATCTCCTCCATGGACAGGATTCGGAAGTCGTCCTCAGCGGTGGGCAGAAGCCTATGCCGTTCGCGCAACAGTGCCGTGACATCGGCAACGACCTGCTCCGCGTAGCCCTCCCCTTCCACACTGAGGCCGATGTTGCTGACAATGTGTCCGCCCTGTGGCGTGCGCTGTTGCGCTGCCGTCTGCTGCACGGCGGGCAGAGGTACGTAGATTGTGTCGTCCGGACTCATCATGGAGGCGCCCTTCTCTTCCAGCACGCCGATAACGCGGAATATCGTGCCGCTGAGCTTCATCGTCTCGCCGACGGGATTCGCATCGCCGTAGAGCTCCTCCGCGACGCTGGCGCCGAGTACGGCGACCTTGGCTGCCCGGTCGTAGTCGTAGTCCGAGAAGAAGGCGCCGCTCGCCACCTCCAGGTTGTACGCCGTGCGGTAGCCCGGCGTTGTTCCCACGATGGACGCGGACGTGTTCTCCTCTCCCGCGATTACCTGGCCCGCTGTCTGGATCTGCGGCGCCACGGTTGCGACATGGGAGACCTGCTCTGCGATGGCCTCGGCGTCCTCCAACGTCAGTGTCTGTGAACTCCCGCCTCTCACGCCCCCGGGTCCGGAGAATGAGCCCGGCATTATCTGGACCAGGTTTGCGCCCATCGACTGGATGTTCGAGATGATTTCGTTCTGGGCGCCGCGACCGATGGATAGCAGCGCGATGACTGCGGCGACGCCGATGACGATGCCCAGCACTGTCAGAGAGCTGCGCAGCTTGTGCGCCACCACGCTGGAAAGCGCGGACAGAAGGGGGTCGAGAAACCGTGTCACCCCTGTTCCTCTCCCACTACCTCGCCGTCCTTGAGATGGATGATGTGCTTGCAGTGGCGCGCCATGTCGGCCTCGTGTGTAATCATTACGAGCGTGTTGCCCTGCTCGCGGTGCAGTTCGGTGAGAATGGCCATGATCTCTTCACTGGAGTGGCTGTCGAGGTTGCCGGTCGGCTCGTCCGCGAGGATTACGGGCGGCTTCTTGGCCAGCGCCCGCGCAATGGCCACGCGCTGCTGCTCTCCGCCGGAGAGCTCGGTTGGCTTGTGGCTCGCGCGGTCGGCGAGGCCCACCCGGGCAAGCGCGTCCCGCGCCAGCCCACCGTCATGGATGCCCGCGTATCGGAGACCCAGTTTCACGTTGTCGAGCGCGCTCATGCGCGGCAGCAGGTTGAAGGACTGGAATACGAAGCCTATCTTCTCTGCCCGGATGAGAGCCAGCTCTCGTCGGTTCAACCGGCTCACGTCGCGGCCCTCGAGATAGTAGCGGCCGCTCGTCGGCTGGTCCAGGCAGC
The DNA here is from genome assembly GCA_030603265.1 of Dehalococcoidia bacterium. Taxonomy (GTDB): domain Bacteria; phylum Chloroflexota; class Dehalococcoidia; order GIF9; family AB-539-J10; genus SKVJ01. The sequence continues at coordinate 862 of JAUVYD010000055.1, read as the reverse complement.
CGAGCAGATTGAGTATGGTGGACTTGCCCGACCCGGATGGCCCCATGATGGCCGTCATCTCGCCACGCTGGACCCGGAAGCTGAGGTTTCGGAGGACTGTGAGCTCCCGCTGCCCCATGTAGTAGGTCTTCGTTATGTCCTCGAGGCGAATCATCAGTGTGGGGGGCCTCCCATGAAGAGCCCGCCCTGACGTGACACTCCGGGCATTTCGCCTGTGGCCATCGCGCCCTCCGGTATCTTAAGGATTTCGCCCTCTTCGAGACCGTCCACGACCTCGGTGTACTGCCAGTTGCTGACGCCGGTCACTATCTGTCGTTCCTCTTCGGTCCCGTCCTCAGCAATGACGGTGACGGTCATGTGTCCGGCCGTGCTGCTGATTGCCGCGTTCGGTATGAGCAGGACGTCCGTCTTCTCCGCAACGATTAGGGTCACGGTCACGCTCAGCCCTTCGCGGAGATGGATGTCACTCAGAGCGGACGCAGTGGTAAGCATGCCCTGTGCGGGCATGCCCGACTGCGCTGCTTCCATCTTGGCCCGGGCTTCTTCTTCCGTTATCTCTCCGGACTCGATGGCCTGCTTCAGTCTGTCCGGCATCTCTCCGGACGCGGCCCCCTGGTGGGCCTGGCCCATCCGGGCCTGGGCCTCCTCCATCTGTGTCCGCGCCTCTTCAAGGGACGCGACTTCCACGGTGACCTCGTAGTTGACGACGCCCGACTGGATACTCGCCGTCGGGGCGACATCCGTCACTTCGGCTGGAAGAATCACGCCTGACTGCGCATCAACGCTCACCCGGGCCTGTATTCCCTCGGCAACCTGCAGGATGTCGTTCTCGCTTACCAGGATGAGGGCCTCGAACTTCTCC
>JAUVYD010000003.1 GCA_030603265.1 Dehalococcoidia bacterium | reverse complement strand
CCGGTGAGCCGCTGGCTTTCTTCACGACACCGGAGGACCGGTACAGCTGGGGCTACGCGCGTTCGCTGCGAGCTCTGGGATGGAGCGGCTTTCGCCTCGGGGACTCCTCCATGCAGCTTTACAGGCAGCGCGAGTCATCCGCGCGAAGAGTGGCAGTGACTGCTGATATCACTGCACGTCTTCAGAGGGAGACGCTGTTTGATGTGTGTGACATGTCCAGGGCAAGGGTCGAGCGCCTGGTTGTGGCGCTCGAACGACGTAACCCTGTGCTGCTGCGGGGCTATCCGTCTGCCCTGTACCTGCTGGCTTTGCATATCAGGCGCAGGGGTGGCTCGCGGTTCCGCCCCCGCTCTATCGTGACGGGAGGCGAGCCTCTGTATGGCCGCCAGAGAGAGGTAATAGCGGATGTCTTCGGGTGCCGTCCGCTCAGCAAATACAGCTCGAATGAGGTGCTTGACATTGCCTGCGAGTGCCCTGCCGGGTCGGGATTCCACGTCGCGGCAGAAAACGTGATTGTGGAAGTGCTCGATGACGAAGGTCGGCCTGTGCTGCCTGGCACGGTCGGGCGCATCGTCGTCACGAACCTGCACAACTACTGCATGCCGTTCATCCGCTACGAGTTGGGAGATCTCGGGGCGATGATGGAAGAGCAGTGCGCCTGTGGCAGAGGACTGCCGCTGTTGAGGGGGTTGGAGGGACGCAGGTCGGACATACTCATCACTCCGGATGGGGGTCGAATACCGGGCCTTGTCCTCCCCTGGGATTTCCTGGCCGAGTTCGGCGTCGACCAGCTTCAGATCGAGCAGGAACGAGTTGATGTCGTGAAGGTGAGACTGGTCCTGAACGCTTGCTGTGATGCCGACTCCGTTGGCAGGGCTGTCTCCTCTGTGAAGTCAAGATACGAGTCCATCCTGGGGCCGTCAGTGCGGGTGGAGATTGAGGTCGTGCCCGAGATAGCTGCAACGTCTCACGGGAAGAGGTCAGTGGTCGTATCCAGACTGAATGAGTGGGAGAGTCTCCCTTGAATGACAATCGTGTCTTGGCATCATCTCGCCCGTGTTTGGCTGGGAGGCCTCTCTCGTGTCGCTGATGGCCCGTGCCGCGAGGCTCCTCAAAACCGAGGGTGTTCGGGGATTGATGCTCGGGATAGCCCGCTTTGGGTCAGCTCTCGTGCAACGTGCCTTCTGGTGGGGGCGGTTCAACGTCAGTGAGTTCGTGCTGACTGAGTTCGGCGACATGAGTCAGACCCCGCCCGTAGCGGGCCTGGAAGTCCATGTCGTCGAATGCGAGGACGACGCCGGCCGGCTTGCCCGGGGAGGATACGAGGACTTTCGTCTTGCTATTGGAGCCTCCCGGCGAAGACTGGAGAGCGGTGTGGTCGCGTTCTGCGTCTACGTGGGGTCTGAAGTTGCGCACATTGGCTGGGTCGCGCTCAGCGAGCAAGCGAAGCCATCCGTCGATCCCTTGCCCTACAAGGTAGTGTTTGACGACGGCGAGGCGTGTACGGGTGGCACGTTCACTATGCCCAAGTTTCGTGGCCGGAACCTGATGGCCTGCGGCTACTACGAACGTTTCGGGTATCTGCGGGAGAGGGGCTACGTGTCCTCCCGTAATGCGGTCGCGGTCACGAATGTTGCCTCCCAGAAGGCCCACGCCAGGTTCACCCCGACTGTCCACGGGGTCGGACGCTACACGAAGCTGCTGTGGCGGACCCTCTGGAAAGAAGAGACTCTCGCCGCCAGTGGGCTGAAAGCTCCTGTCTCAAGACTGCAGGGTCATGAAGAGAGAGGCGTCGCAGAAGACGGCAAGGCATGACTCATCTGCAGGTCCGGGTATTGAACTCCATCCGCCAGCTTGAAGAAGAGGCGAATGAGTGGAGGGCGCTCTGGGCCCGATGCGTCGATGCACGCAGCCCTTTCCTGTCCTTCGAATGGATACGCGCGTGGGTCGAGCACTATGGCCAGGGGGAGGGTCTCCATGTTCTGATAGTGCAGGATGAACACCGGGTGGTGGGCATCATGCCGCTGATGCGCTGCCGCTGGAGCATCGGCCCGGTCGCTCTGCACACGCTGGAGACGATAGGCACACAGAGTCGCAATCGGATTGCACTGGTACAACCTGATGTCAGCCGGGAAGTTGCCTGTGCTATTGCCGACCACCTCTGCAGCGCCGCGCTGAGTCGTGGTATCTACCTTCGGCTCTCTCTTGTTCCTGCCGATCTCCCGCTCCTGAGCGCTCTGAAGGAGTCTCTCGCGGCCGTGGGGTTGGGGGTACGGTGGTGTGAGCGGACGACGTCGCAGGCTCCGTACGTACCACTTCCGGCATCCTGGGAGGACTTACTCAGGGTAGTCGGAAGACGCAGGCGCAAGGTGCTCGGCCGGGCGCAGAGACGGCTTGAGCGGGACCATCATGACGTGGTCTTCGAGCGGAGTTCGGGCGATAGTATTCAGGCGGTCATGAATGAACTCTATCGACTGCACCAGGCCCGCTGGAGTGAGATTGGCATGCGGGGCTTGTTTCGTGACGAACGGAGCCGTGCCTTCCACAACAGGATTGCGAAGGACTTGGACCGGCTCGGTTGGCTTCGACTCTCGTCCATGAAGGTGAGCGGCCGGACCGCCTCAGTGCGCCTGGTGGTGGTCCTGGATGGAGTAGCGTATCTCCTTCGGTCAGGCCGCGAGAGCCAGTTCTCCGAGTACAGCGTCGGGCTCCTTCACGGTATGCAGCTGTTCCGCGAGGTAATGGCGGCCGGGGTGTGGGAAGCGGATTTCCTCAGGGGGGCCGAGCCGTACAAGTTCTACTGGACACGGACGTACAGGACATACGTCGAACTGATTGTGAGCGGCGGCGCCGGGTCCATGCCGATTCCTGCTTCGGCTGCGTATCTGTGGTTGCGGGTTGCCCTGTTCCTCTCCCATCGTCACACCCCCCGGGAGCTGTACGGGATTCTTCGAATCCGACGATGGGAGGCGCAGGAGCGCAGACGCATGGGGCTTGACGTGTAACGGCCTGGTTTCTCCAAGGGGAGGCATGCCGGTCACAGCAAGCCCGACCGGCATGTCGTCTCAGGACCCGGGGCGTGGCTTGACGGCCCGCACTGCTACGAACTGTCCGGTGAGGTACCTGGTGCCGGCGCGTTCCATCGCGTCACTCATTCTGAGAAGGCGTACTGCGACGCGCTCGTAACCCGGCGGTTTCAGCATGCGGAGCAGCCGCAGCCCGGCCTTCGCGAAGAGTCGTGGGTTGTGCAGTATGGCCGTGGCATCTGTGACTTTAAGGTCAAGCTCAGTCAACGCCCTGCGCAAGCTGTGAGCCGACAGTGTCTTGCCGATGAAGAAGGGACTCATGTTGAGGGCGATCCAAAGCCTAAATAGAGGTTCCGACAGGTTCGATGGATTGTCCAGCGTCACAATGAGCACTCCGCCCGGGCGGAGTATCCTGGCCAGTTCGGCTAGCCCCAGCCGAATATCGTCCTCATCATGGAAGTGGTCCAGCGTGGAGTCCGAGACAATGAGGTCGAAGGCAGCGTTGGCGAAGGGGAGCACCCTCGCATCCGCGACGGTGTATGCTGTCCGCCCGTAGCCGAGGGAGTTCGCGTTCAGCCGCGCCCGGGCTACAAGCCCGGCGGAGATGTCAACTGAGACAAGGCGCCCGTTACCACCGATGTCCCACGAGAATGCGCGTGGCGGACATGTCGCCTCGGCGAAGACGTCGGTCTTCAGTACCCGCGGCTGCTCAAGTTGGGGCGCCCATCTGCGGATGAGGTCCAGATGGACGCGCCTGAACTGCTCGTCGAGGAGCGGGTCCATGTACTTCCCGCCGCTGTACTTGCGGGACGTGAACTCCCATTTGCGGACGTCTTTGTCCATGGAGCTAGCCGGTCTGGCCTGTCCCGCCAGTGTGCGCTGTGTGTGAGAAGCGCCGGCCATAGGCCCCGTTGCCCGGCTCCAGGTCGAGCAGTGTCCGCAGCTCTGCCGGACTCATGACCTGGCGCTCGTTTGTCTCGGCCAATGCGTGGATGCGTCGCAACAGGTCGACGTTGCGCGCGAGTCTCGCGCGGCCACGGTCGTACCAGAGCTGGTCCTCCAACCCGACTCGCACGCCTCCCCCCATGGCGATGGCCACGGAGTTCATCGTCAGTTGCGCATCGCCGATGCCGGCAAGACTCCAGTAGGAGTTCGGTGGCAGGTCACGAATCATGACTCCCACATGCAGCAGGTCTGCCTGCGCGCACGCAATGTTGCCGAGAAGCAGGTTGAAGTAGTGCGGCGCAACGAGCAGGCCCCTTGCGTCGAGGTACCTGGCGTAGTTAATCATGCCCGCGTCGAATGCTTCGAGTTCGGGCAGTATGCCCCGGTGGCGCATCTCGAGGGCCAGGCGCTGAATCATGTCAGGCGAGTTGACGCTTGCCTGTCTGTTGAAGTTGACCGAGCTCAGCGTGAGGCTGCCCATGTCCGGTTTGGCGCCGCCGTCGAGTCGGAGCGGGGCCGCCCGCTTCTCGAACTCCTGGAACGTGCACCCGCTGAGCGACACGGCGATGATGAGGTCCTGAGCGAAGCGTCTTACACCGCTGATGATGCGCTCATACGTCTCCGCCTTGTACGTTGGCTCTCCCGTCGCCTCGTCCCGCGCGTGGATGTGTACCATCGTGATACCGACTTCCACTGCCTGGTGAATGTCCTCGACGATTTCCGCCGCGCTCAGCGGCACGTGAGGAGTCATCTCCCTGGTCGGAATCATGCCCGTGGGAGCGAAGTTGACTATCAGTCTGGCGTCCTGGCAGTTCATGGGACTGTGAGCGTGTGTTGCGCCGACGTTCTATTGGGCCGGGGAATACTCGATGCTCGCCTCTTCCGACATCGGCCCGCGAGCGCCGTCTTCGGCGATGACGGTGATCTGGTAGTAGTACAAGACGGAGGGATACAACTCCGTGGTGTGCACCTCTTCGTCGACGTATCGCGTCGCAAAGGTGATTGCCTGCAACACGAACTCTGACTTCTCGCCCGGAGTGGACCCCAGCCCCTCCTCAGCGCGATAGATGGCGTAACCCTCGACACGGCTGTCTGTGCTCGCATCCCATGTCACGAGCAAGCTATCTGCGGGGGCACCATCGCCGTGCTCGACCTGCACGCCCGACACCGAGGGCAGTGGCTGCTCGCCCTGCGAGCACCCGCCGAAGCCGGCGAGAATGAGGCAACATGCCGCCAGCAGGGGCAAAAGCGTCCGAAAGGGAAGAAAGGGTCTATGCATGATATACGCTCTCAAACGGGACCGACATGTCCGTCCCAGCCTTGATTCTCGGAGCATTATAGCGCAGCCGGCAAGTGTGCGACAGGGTCGGCCGTGCAGTTGCCATGTCATCGCCAAGCACAACATCCGCCGTGCGGGCGACGCATGAGTCGCCCGCACCACGGAAATCACGGAACTCCACCTTGCCATCCACCCACAACACGGGCGGGTGCAACGTGCTCTGCAATGATGGGATTGTGGTTTCCGGCCTCTTTCGTCCCTTCCTGTTCAATGTCACCAACCCCTTCATGGTGACGTTCTCGCTAAACAGTCAGGGGAGATCAGAAGCGTAGACCATCAACACTCCAGGCCTTATCTGTTGACTTGTGCTTTCCCCTCTCCTATCCTTGGCGCAACGCCGTGGGCTTGATGGTATGTTGTCAGGTGGGGCCCACGTCGAGGTCCGGGCGAGGAGGTATCGACGATGACCATACGCATTACCACGCTGGTCGAGAACACTGTGAGTTGGGCAAATCTGCTGGCCGAGTGGGGATTGTGCATGCTTGTGGAGACCGATGACTGTACTTTCCTGTCGGACACCGGCACGACGTCGGCCGCGGCGCAAAATGCTCTCGCGCTTGGCGTTTCTCTGACCGGGGTGGATGTCATCACCATCAGCCATGGCCACTTCGACCATACGGGTGGTCTGCTTGCCCTGATGCAGCTCATCCGGAAACCGGTACAGGTAGTGGGCCATCCACAGATTTGGGGAAGCAAGTATGCCTACCATCCGGGCGCGAAGATGTGTGAGTACGTGACTGATTGTGAGTACGAGTATATCGGCATACCGTATGCCCGTGCGGAGGCTGAGAGGCGTGGCGCCCGTTTCGCTCTCGGGACAGACCCTGTCTGGCTGAGTGATACCGTTGTGACGAGCGGCGAGGTCCCCATGAAGACCGAATACGAGACTATCGACCCCATGCTCCTTGTGTGGGAAGACGGCGAGTACAGGCCGGACCTTCTTCCAGATGACCTGTCCGTATTCATCAAGACAGAGAAAGGGCTCGTGGCCATACTCGGCTGCGCCCATCGTGGAATCATCAACCACCTGTGGCGCGGACTGGAGTTGACCGGCGTCGATACTATCTACGCTGTTGTCGGAGGCACTCACCTGATAGCCGCCGACGATGGGCGGATAGAGAAGACTATCCGGGAGTTGAAGCGCCTCAACGTCCAGGTGGTGGCCGCGTCACACTGCACCGGCATGCATGCTGCGTGTGCACTGGAGCATGCGTTCGGCGACGCGTTCCGTTTCAACAATGCGGGGACTCGCATCACTCTCTAGCCGTCTGTCGGAATAACCACACTGACGGTGAGGCTACACAGCGTAGGGCAGGGTTGGTGCGCCACTTCACGAAGGCAGGGAGTGCGCGAAGCGCGAAATGTAGGGGCAGGCTCCCATGCCTGCCCGTGGTGGGGGAGATGGATGCAGGTGGAGGTGTTGGTGCAGCCAACCGCTGACGGTGCATAAACCCGTGGCGGGCGGACACAGAGGTCCGCCCCTACAATGGAACACTACCCAACCCCGACGGGCAGGCATGGGAGCCTGCCCCTACAGGGGACCACCACGGTACCACCATTCCATCGGCGGGCGGACACAGAGGTCCGCCCCTGCACCAGGGGACTCGACCATGAATGGTGATAATGAGTGGCGTGTCGACAGCGCGACATGGCTGAACTGCTCCCTTCGTATCAATACCAAGGGGGCTGTTTTTCCGACAGGCTCCTAGCCATCCGTTCCTTGCCGGCTGACAGGATTGCGCAGGGGAGGGGTTTCCTGTCCCTGCGAAGATGCTCATCGCTCGCGCTTGCGGCTTGTCACTGGCAGCCGCAGGCTGACTTTGACATGACGCGACTCGCTGGATACGCTGGGCCGCAGGATTACGCGAGCTCTCGTCACACGGTCAAGGAGGGAAAGACACGCTCATGAAGCCAACGGTTGCTGTCGCGAGTGTGAGGGACAACGATATCGAGCAGGCGGTCCGCGACGCCGCCTGCCTCGCCACAGGTCCTTGAGGTGCGCGACCGGACCTGAGAGGACATGTGGCAATCCAGCAGGGAATCACTGGAGTCGTAGTCTGCAGAGCAGAGTCGGTGTCCTGAGTTCTCCGCGTTCTTCGGAGCAACCTCAGACAGGGACTATCTCTGCCTCAATTTCCTCGCCAAGACGTATCACGGCGTAGCTGCTGCGGGCCGCGCCCGGGTTGACCATCAATACGCCTGCCACGACTCTGGTGAAAGATACGTGTGAATGCCCGAAGACTATGAGGTCAGGGTCTTCAGGGAACGTCTTCCTGACTCTCTGTGCTATTCCCCACGGGGCACCCGAGCCGTGTGTGAGGCCAATCGTCTTCCCTCCGAAGGTGACCAGCTGTCGGCGCGGGAGCTGCACCTTGATTGCGGTTGAGTCCATGTTGCCGGCCACTGCGAGCACGTCGCCGAGCTGTTTGAGCTCATCCAGGAGTGAGCTCTCTGTGTGGTCGCCCGCGTGAATGATGAGGTCTGCGCCCTCCAGGGCCTGACGCAGCGCGGCCGGTAGCTTGCTGAGCGTGCTCGTATGTGAGTCAGACAGTGCAACGATGGTGTTGCCCACGGCGCTCTCCTTTCATCCCTCAAGAAGCCTGAAGCAGCATCTTTCGGGTCGTTCACAATACCATAGCGTGTCGGGCACATCCATTCCCGCATGCCGGATGTATCGACACCATAGATGTGCGGCGGGTATCATGTTGTACGTCGGCGACCGGCGCACGGAGGCAAGATGAAATCGGCAACTGAATACCTGTGGTTCAATACCCGGCATGAACATGAGTATGTGAACATTACGGGCGAGGTAGAGAGGGTTGTGGCGGGCAGTGGAATCAAGGAAGGCTTCGTCCTCGTCTCGGCGATGCACATAACGGCAGGAGTGTATGTGAATGATGCCGAGTCGGGGCTTATTGAGGACATCGAGGAGTGGCTGGAGAAGCTGGCCCCGTATCGACCGGACTACCGGCACCACGGCACCGGTGAAATGAATGGCGACGCGCATCTCAAGAGCCTCCTGATTCACCACGAGGTCATTGTGCCTATCACTGACGGGCGCCTCGACCTGGGTCCGTGGCAACAGGTGTACTACGCGGAGTTCGATGGACGAAGGAAGAAGCGGGTAGTTGTGAAAGCCATCGGCGAGTAGCGCGTGCTCTCTGATACGGGATTCCCTGATGGGGGGCGCAACACGGATAGCAGGAGTGAAAGATGAGACAGAGAGTGAGTATCGTCAAGATAGTGGACTGTGACTTCGAAGCAGCCGTGCGAGAGGCTATAGAGCAGGCAGGGGGTCTCTCAGACCTCATCAGGTCGGACTCCAGGGTGCTTGTAAAGCCCAATCTGTGCAAACCCTTCCCCTCGGGGAGTGGCATGGTTGCCGATGCGCGTGTAACGGAGGCCGTCACAAAGGCAGTGCTGGACTGTGGTCCTGCCTCGGTGACGATAGCTGAGGGCGCCTCAGTCGGCTATGATGATGGGAGCTGCAGCACGGAGGAGGTCTTCACTGTCTCGGGCACTGCGGGAGTCGCTCAGCGGCTGGGCGTTCGATGCGTCTATCTCAACTCGGATATCGCGGTCCCCGTTGAGGTTCCGGAGCCTCGTGCAATGGACAGGGTTCTGGTGGCCAGGACAGTACTCGAGAGTGACGTGGTCATCAGTGTTCCTGTACTCAAGACTCACAACAGGGCGAACGCCACGATTGCCCTGAAGAACATGTACGGCGTGCTGCCGGGGACGGAGAAGCGCGCAGGACACATGCTCGGCATCAACAACACCCTGCTTGACCTCTTCTCAGTGCTGCGTCCGTCCTTCGCAGTTGTCGACGCAAGCGTTGCCATGGAAGGGCGCTGGCGTTTCCCTGAGGACTCGAGACTGATGGGGCTGATTCTCGCAGGGAGAGATGCCCTTGCGACTGACCTCGTCGGCTGCGCCCTTATGGGAGTGGACCCTGACTCGGTGATGTACCTGCGGGAGATGACACAATGGGAAGGCGAAGTGAGTGGCATTGGCGACGTGGATGTAGTGGGTGAATCTATCATCGCTCACGCCGAATGTTTCAGGCCGGCGTTCGAGGCCTTGCTGGATGCTTATCCCGGCGTCGAGGTTGTCCAGGGCCCGCGGTTGTGTGGTGGCTGCATCGCTGAACTTGAGAGTGCCCTGCGGTATCTGAAGGCGTCTGGATACGAGCAGGAGATGAACGGACTGACAATCGTTATCGGTGCCCCCGAAGAGTTCGATGCCGGCGATAAGGTCGCTGTGATTGGCGAATGCAGTGCCGACATTGACAATGACTGGCCCACGGCGACGGGTTGTCCTCCGACGGAGGAGGACGTGATAGAAGCTCTCTGTGCGGCCTGTGATGCCGACCCTGCCCTGGTGATGTGTGTGCGGGATGATGCTCGACGTGAGATGTGGGACTCGACGAGGGATCTCATAGGGCGCTAGGAACAACGCATTTCGAGCGAGTCCTTGCTGCGGCCCGTCCAACCGGCGGACATCAGATATCGTAGCGGTAGCGCAGGTACCGTCTTCTGAGCAGCGGGACGAGAATGAGAAGCCCCAATACGGCTGCGCCGACTATCAGGGCGCCAGGTTGCCAGCCCGGTGCCGGCCAACCCGGCAGGCTGATTCCGGGAAACGCAGACGAGTCCTGCTCGGCAAGCGCAACCGCCTGACTCAGAGCCTCCGGCGGAGCAGTTGCAGCCACGGAGAAAGTTCCTCCGACGCCGTTCACATCCACGTTGTAGGTCGCTTCGCTCTGCGGCGACACCACGAATTCCACAGTCTTGCTTTCTCCCCCGGCCAGCGTGACGCGCACCACCTGGGCTGTCTCTCCGTTGACGCTCAGGATGAGCGCGGAACTCCCTTCGGCATCGCTGCCGTCGTATCTCGCCACCACGCTGACGGTGACCGTGTCGCCCACCCGGGGCGCTGCCGGCGCGATGGCCAGTGAGCTGATACTGAACCCGGGGGCCGTGAGAGAGAGCGCGCCGGACTCGGGCTTCGGCGCAAGAACGCTGAACTCGGTGAAATGGCTGATGTCTGCGGTCACCGTCATGTTGTCCTGGTCCACGACTGATGGGAGTTCCACCCACGTGTCGCTTGCATCGTCATAGTACGCAACGCGAAGTTCACCTTCCCGGACACCGTCGGGAAGTTCCCAGGGGTCATATGGGAGCACAACCGGGAGAGGCGGGTCGAACGTGGCCCCGTCGGGCCCGAGGTCGAATACCTGGTTCACCATGACTCTATCATCGGGCACGTCGTGTGGTTGCCTCACGTCAACGGATACGTCTGTGACCTCGTCTCCATCCGCGTCCCTGGCTGTTGTTCCATTCGGGATGCGTACCACGAGTGCGCTCTCGTCATCAGGCGCACTGTCCGCCTCGTCTTCGTCTCTGACGAAGTTCGCCGTGATGCTCTTGTGGTTGTAGAAGGGTGTCTCAAGCGGGTTGTCCGTGCTGCTCAGCGAGCCGCTCCAGCAATCGAACTCGTATCCGGAAGCGGGCACCGCCTCAAGCACCACCATGTCGCCCTGTGTTGCCTCGAACACTCCGGTCTCCAGTTCATCTCCATCAACCTCGATAATCCCTGCCTCTTCGGGGACTACAGTGAGAGTGATATTCACCTGCACTTTGCGGTCGAAATCGTCATCTTCGCCCGCAGGACAGCGGCCGCCCCTGCACGCGGCATCCGCGACCGAAGGCGGCAACGCAAGCGTCAGGAAGAGGGAGACGGCAAGTATCGGCAGTATGCGCCTGAGCATCAGGCGATTGGCGGTTTCTCTCATGGCAAAACATAGCTGCACGCCTGCGGCCCGACATTTCTGCGTCACGTGCGGGCGTGCTGGCCCTACGTATGCCGTGAATCTACAACCGAATCTTGCCTGTTGTCAAATCACGTAGCTGTAGGTGGGGCACTCGGCTACACATATTAGTTGTATTGGCAACCAATTTCGGGTACACTTCTCCTTCCAATGGAACTCGAAAGCGCGCGCACGGCTGCCATCGCTCGCCAGGAGATGCTCGCGAATGAGCCGGTGAAATCGCTTCTCTGGAAGCTTTCGCTGCCGGCCATGGCCGGCATGTTCACGATGGCGCTCTACAACGTCGTGGACACCATCTACATTGGTCGGGGAGTGGGATCCATCGGTATCGCAGCCGTAACGATGGCGTTTCCCGCGATGATGTTCCTGATAGCGATGGGCCAGATGGTGGGAATAGGGGCTGCGTCGGTCGTGTCCAGGAATCTTGGAGCCGGTGACCTGAAGAAGGCTGAGTTGACCCTGGGCAACGCAGTCGGACTGACCGTTGTGGCCGGAGTGGTGGTGACACTCGTGACTGTGCCGAATATCTCCGCGCTGCTGGGGTTGTTCGGGGCATCTGAGTCGGTCTACCCCCATGCGAAGGAGTACCTGGAGGTGGTGCTGATCGGTGCTTCCTTCGCGATGTTCTCCATGGGCATCAACAACATAGCCCGTGCCGAGGGCAATGCGCGAGTCGCGATGGTGACCATGATTCTTGGTGCGGGAATCAACATCATTCTTGACCCCGTGTTCATCTTCATGCTTCATATGGGAGTGAAGGGCGCAGCAATCGCGACGGTTATCTCGCAGGTCGTCACGACCGTCTACATCATCCGCTACTTCCTCTCGGGGAAGAGCACGTTGCGGCTGAGACGGGCATCGTTGAGGATCGACAGGAGACTCTCGACGGAGATACTGGCGGTTGGGGCTCCTGCCTTCGTGAGAATGGGTGCGGCCAGCTTCATCGTGCTCATCATCAACAGGACGCTTGGATTCTACAGCGGAGATATGGCCATCGCTGCGTTCGGCATTGCGAACAGGGCGATGATGTTTGCAGCGATGCCCCTGATGGGCATCGCGCAGGGGCTGCAGCCGATACTGGGCTTCAGCTATGGCGCCAGGCGGTTCGACAGGGCCTTCGATGTGACGAAGTTTGCTCTTGTCGTGGCGTCCGGTGTTGCAACGATTGGCTTCCTGCTTCTTGCGCTGGCGCCAGGGCCCATTGTCCGGGTCTTTACGACCGACCCGGTGCTGATTGAGCAAGGTGTCCACGCGGCCGAGCGCATGTTTGTGCTCTTCTTCCTGGTTGGTTTCCAGATTGTAGGCTCCACTGTCTTCCAGGCCCTGGGGATGGTGAGGAAGTCGATTGTGACCTCCACCTCACGCCAGGTCCTGTTCCTCATTCCGCTGGTCCTTGTTCTGCCCCGCTTCTTGCAGGCTGATGGCGTGTGGCTGGCCTTCCCTCTGGCGGATAGCCTCTCGTTCATACTCGTGGCGGCGATGCTTGTCCCGCTGCTGCGTGACTTCAGGAGAAGAGCTCTGGCCCCGAAGCCGGTGTCTGGTGACTGATGGCAGATGACTGGAGGTGAAGCGTGAAGGACTCATTTGACAAGTGGTTCTTCGTCATTCACCGTGCCTGGCACGCGTTCATGCGCGAGCGTCTCGGCGAGCTTGGCATGGAGCCGCGCCTCCTCCGCTTCGTTCATCACCTGCACGACGTGGAGGGTCTGAGACAGGAGGACTTGAGCGTCGAGACGGGACTCGACAAGACCACTGTTGCCCACGCAGTGAAGAGGCTCGTCAACCTCGGCTACGTCTCACGAGAGCGTTGCACAGAGGATAGGCGCTGCTACCGGTTGTGCCTCACACCCGGAGGCAAGCAACTCGCCCGTGCCATGATAGAGGCGATGGAGGAGTGGAGCACTGGACTGACCGCCGGTTTCAGTGAAGATGAGTTGCGCGCGCTTGATAGCTATCTGCGGCGGATTGAGCGGAACACTGCCACGCTCAAGGAGCAGCCTTCCAGGTAGCAGGGCTGCTCTCTTCCTCCTCGGGACACAAGCCGAACGAGGCAAGCCGTCTGCCGCTGGGAATCATGGGGATGGGCGAAGCAACAGTCACTCGCATCCCGGCAATCGTGAACTCCGCGCCTGTCGTGACGTGCATCAGTTGTCTGCGTGCTTCTGATAGAGCGTCCCGCCTGTCGGCGGCTGGCGCGGTATACTGGATGGGTTGTCATGTAGCCACCTGCCGGGTGCAGGTGGAATCGAGGAAAAGATGCGTCCGAAGGCCATAGGTTTGCTGTCCGGTGGGCTCGACTCGGTCCTGGCCATCAGGTTGGTGCTGGACCAGGGCGTTGAGGTGGTGGCACTCAACATCGTCCTGCCTTTCGTGGGCAGCAGGTCGGAGCGAGCGGAGCCTGCCGCCGAATGGCTTGGTGTGCGGCTGGTCAAGATGGAGGTAGGACGTGACTACATCGAGGTCCTCAGGAACCCCCGGTACGGGTACGGAAAAGGCTTCAATCCCTGCATAGACTGCCGTGTGTACATGCTCGGTCTCGCGCGTCGCCTCATGGAGCAGGAAGGGGCGGGCTTCGTTGTGACGGGGGATGTGCTGAAGCAGAGGCCCAAGAGCCAGACGCAGGACGCTCTGAACATCGAGGACAAGTGCTCGGGGCTCAAGGGGCTGATAGTCAGGCCGCTCAGCGCAAGGAGCCTTCCGCGCACGGTTCCAGAGCGCGAGTGCATCCTCGACAGGGACAGATTCCTCGATCTGCGCGGCAAGAATCGCAAGCCGCAGCTTGAACTTGCAGCTGAGTTGGGCCTGACGGAATACGGCACTCCGGCGGGAGGCTGTCCTCTGACGAACCGCGAGTTCGCCATCAAGGCGAGAACGCTGTTCTCATGTGTGCAGGATATCTCCGTGAATGATCTCGCCCTGCTACGCCATGGGCGGCATTTCTATGCCGGGGGAGCACACATCATCGTCGGCAAGAGCCAACGGGAGAACGAATCCCTCCTTGACCTCAAGGAGCCGGACGGCGATGTCGAATTGCGAGTGCTTGATGCAGGCAGTCCGGTGACGATTCTGCGTGGAGCGGTGACAGCCGGCACGCTGGTGGCTGCTGCGAGGCTCACTGCAGTGTACTCTGACAGTAAGTCCGATGAGGTCGCCGAGGTCAGGTACTCCGGATGCGGCCTCGAGGGCAGTATCGTAGTCGAGCAATCTGCGGGAGAGCAGGCGTATGCAGCCTGCCCGCGGACAAGAACCTGAGGGTACTTCGTCCCCGGGCTGTGCGTGCCGTTCCCGGAGGTACTAGAAGCTGCGCTTGTGCGCAATCGCTGTTCAGCCAGGGATCTCTGCCTCCGACCGGCCTGTGAGGGGCGCAGCAGGAAATCGGACTCGGCCTCGGCGTTGCTCGATTGCGTCCGAACTACGTGGTGCTATCATGGTTGCGGT
This sequence comes from Dehalococcoidia bacterium, assembly GCA_030603265.1. Taxonomy (GTDB): domain Bacteria; phylum Chloroflexota; class Dehalococcoidia; order GIF9; family AB-539-J10; genus SKVJ01. The sequence goes on along the minus strand of JAUVYD010000003.1, from coordinate 6,494 downwards.
GCATGTCTGCGGCGCAATCATGGAGTGTGAAAGTCTGTGAAACAGATACTGGGAGTCGCCTGTCCATGTCTGAGCGTTCGTGACTCGGGCGCGTCCGCGCTGGAGTTGGACTTCCTGCGGCTTTCGTATGCCGTTGCACATCTCAACTGGAAAGGGGAAGACACGCACGGCTACATCGCGGTTCTGAGGCAGGAGATCCGCGACGCCGCGCAGGGGCTGCAGAGGAGATATGGGGTCGAAGAGGTGGTCAGCATCGTGTTTGCGAGCCTGCTTGTGACGGACATGACGAAGCTGGTTGAGGCTGCAGGGTCGCCCCATGGCGACGGTGTCTCGGAGGACGAAGCGTCCGTTGCCCATGACATAGCGTTGAATACACTGCGACGTGAGATAGCTGCCCGGGAGCCTGACGCAGTGGAGAAGACCACCGGCGGTGCACTGCCGTTTGGCGTGGAATGGGACTACTACGGGGTGGTGTAGTAGCGGGAGCTGCAGCAGAGCCGGGGCCGAACTCCGCCCTCGACTTCCGCAAACGCCTGGCACCTGCCTTGCACGGCATAGTGTCTGGCGGGATTGCCCCCGCCGGTAGTCGTGGAGCGGCCGGCGTCGGTCAGGCGGGTTGGCATGCGCTCAGGTCGTGTGGCTGAGGGGGCTGGTGTACGCTGAGTGATGGAGGTACGAAGTGGATAGGAACCTTATCTTCGGGATAATCGTGCTCGTCCTTGGCATTCTCGTGCTCGTCGTTCCCGCCTTCCTGCAGGCTGTTGTGGGCATCGTGCTCATTGTAATCGGCCTGCTTGCGATTGCGGGCAAGAAGAACTTCCTGTAGGGTCGGGCCCGCGTCGACGAAGTACTGGGGGAACCGGTGTCGGGGACTGTGACTGACCCGGGTGACCCCACGTGACGGACAGAGCTAGTCGTCGGCTTGCAGGAGTTCCATCAGCAGCGCGACGACCTTGCCCGGCGAGCCGATGTTGTAGTGCGCCGCAGTGCTGCTGAAACCCACCTTGATTGTCCATGCCTCCTTCGGCAGAACTCTGAAGGTGTCCTCATCGGTCCAGTCGTCACCCACCGCGAGCACGAAGTCGATGTCCTCTGAGAGCCAGCGGAGAGCGGCATGGCCCTTGTTGACGCCCGAGTTCTTGACCTCGACCACCTTGCTGCCCTCAAGCACCTGGAGGTTGAGATTTGTGGTGAGTCCCTCGAGGTGCGATACGAGTTCGCGTGCGCGCAGTTCTCCCAGGCGGGAGTCCGCCCTGCGATACTGGAACACGAGCGAGAAGTCCTTCTCCTCGACGAAGGAGCCCGGAGTGCGGTCGGCGTAGAGCTCGAATATTGGGCGGACCTCCTCCTTCCACTCGCCGGTGAGAGGTTCGAGCATCTCCCATTCGCCTGCGCCTTTGCTCTTCAGCCATGCACCGTGCTCGGCCACGATTCCCACAGGCAGATGACCGAACCAGCCGTCCAGGGAAGTCCTGTCTCTCCCACTAATGAGGACGACATCTGTGCCGGCATCACTGGAGAGCTCAGAGAGAAGCTCCATGACCTCCTGCGTAGGCACCGCTTTCGACGGACTGGACGCGAATGGCGCCAACGTTCCATCGTAGTCGAGCAGTAGCAGCCGTCGATTCGCCTGTTGGAAGCTCTTGACAAGCTTGCGGCGAATCTGGGTTCCGAGGGTCCGGGTTCTCAACTCTTCCTGTGACTCTGATGTCGCAGTCAAGGTGTCAAGGAAGTCCTGGGCCCAGCGGCGGACGTCGTAGCGGCGTAGTCGCCGTTGCATCACCCGCAGGCGCTCACCCTGTTCCGCATCGGACATGGCCAGGGCGTCCTCAATCGCGGCAACGAGATCCTCCTCGTTGTTGACGTTGATGGTCAGCGCTTCGCCAAGCTCTTTCGCCGCGCCTGCCGTCTCGCTCAGTATCAGGACCCCGCGACCATCTGTCCTCGACGCAAGATACTCCTTTGCTACCAGGTTCATTCCATCTCTCAAGGGAGTGACGAGTGCAACGTCCGCCCGGCGATACAGGGCCACGAGGGACTGGAATGGCACGGAGCGATAAGTGTATGTGATGGGCGTCCATCCGACTACGCCGTGCTTGCCGTTGATTGCTCCCACCAGTTCGTCTATCTGCCGCTTCAGATGGGCGTAGCGTGCCACCATCGTACGGGAGGGCACAACAACCAGCACGAATTTCAGCTTCCTGTGGTATTGGGGATTTCGGTCGAGGAACAGGCCGAACGCCTGGAGTCGCTGCAGGATTCCCTTTGTGTAGTCGAGCCTGTCGACCGACAGCACCACGCGACGCCCGACGAAGGTCCTCTCGAGTTCGTCCATCTCCTTCTCGACCTCAGGGGAATTGGCGGCGGCGGCGAATCGGGCGTAGTCGATTCCCATTGGAAACACGTCTACCTTGGTCACGCGGTCGCCCACCGGTAGTCGCCCCATCCACGACTCGTGTCCGAGGAGAAAGCGAACGCTTGCAAGGAAATGACCTGCGTAGTCCCACGTGTGGAAGCCGACCAGGTCGGCTCCCATCATTCCCTCAATCAGTTCTGTCCGCCATGGCAGCAGCCGGAACAACTCTATGGAGGGGAACGGAATGTGGAGGAAGAAGCCTATTGTGGGGTCCTGCAGCCTCTCCCGGAGCATCTTCGGCAGGAGCATGAGTTGGAAGTCCTGGACCCAGATGGTGTCGCCCTGCTGCCACACTTCCACGATGGCATCACAGAACGTTCGGTTGGCGTGCTCGTAGGCCTGCCACGTCGATTGTGAGTAGGAAGCGTACTGCGGGAAGTAGTGGAATAGCGGCCATATTGTGGCGCTGCAGAACTTGTTGTAGTACTCGTCAACCTCTCGTTGAGACAGGAAGACCGGGCAGCAGTTCTCGGCGAGAAGCTTCTCCCTTATCTCATCACGGTCGCTGACGGTGTTCTTGCGCTCGATGCCGGGCCAACCGATCCAGAGGGCGTCGTACGCCCGGTAGAATGATGAAAGGCCGGTGGCCAGCCCTCCCGCGCTTTGCTCAAACTGAAGTTGGCCCTTGCGCCTGTGCACAGTGACAGGCAGGCGGTTCGAGACTATCAGCAGTCGTCCCATTCGTCCTGTACCTCCCTCCCGGCCTGTGGAGCTGCGATGAAGCCTTCGCAGACGATTATACTCGCACGCGGCACCCGTCACAACGACGCTCGAGGCCTCGTTCCTCGGCCGGTGGGGGGCCGGTGTTGTCGGCAGCCCCAATTGACCCTTGCCAGAGGAATTCAATAGAATTCACCCGAGGCGGCTCCCCCCGGACGTATTCACTGCTGCTGGTCGGCGTGTCGACTATCGTCCGAGCGTGGAGCCCTGCGTGTAGGGAGTCGACTATGAAAGCACTTGTGCTGTGCGCGGGAAAGGGGACGAGGCTTCGGCCTGTCACACACTCGACCCCGAAGCATCTCATTCCTGTTGCCAACCGGACGATTCTCTCCTATGTGCTCCAGCAGATTGCGGATGCGGGGATACGCGACGTGGCCATTGTCATCTCGCCGGACTCCGGAGGGGAGAGAATACGGGAAGCAGTGGGGGATGGGACGCAATGGGGACTGGCGGTGTCGTATGTCGTTCAGGAGGTCGCTGGCGGCCTGGCGCACGCGGTGAAGATGTCCAGGCATTTCCTGGCAGACTCCGACTTCCTGATGTTTCTTGGAGACAATCTTATCGAGGGTGGAGTCGCGCCGCTCATCGAGGAATTTCGGTCGCGTGGCCCGCATGGGCTTGTTCTGCTCAAAGCAGTCGCGGACCCTCGACGTTTCGGGGTCGCCGAGCTTGATGAGCAGGGTCGTGTCGTCAGGCTTGTCGAGAAGCCCAGGGAGCCGAAGAGTAACCTCGCGCTGGTTGGCGCGTACGTGTTCAGAGCGGACGTACACGACGCGATTGACAGGATAGGCCCTTCATGGCGCGGCGAGCTTGAGATTACCGATGCAATTCAGCAGTTGCTTGACATGGGCAAGGTAGTTGTCAGCCATGAGCTGGAGGGCTGGTGGCTGGACACGGGTACTATGGCCGACATACTCGAAGCCAATCGCGTTCTTCTTGACTCTGGTATGAGTGGGCAGCCGGCAGGAACCGTGCGGGGTATCGCAGTGGGGCAATCCGGTGTCGAGTCGGACGTGACCATGTCGGACTGCGAGCTTATCGCACCCGTGTCCGTGGCGTCGGGTTGTGTGCTGGAAAACTGCCGCATCGGCCCGCATGCCAGCCTGGGAGCCGGAGTCCACGTGACAGGAGCTTCTGTCTCCAACACCATTGTGATGCAAGCTGCGCACATCGAGGGCTCCATTGCGCTTCGCGACAGCATAGTGGGTGCACGCTGTCGTGTTGCCGGGCATTGCCCGGGTGTTGGGTGGGGCCTGTTCCTTGGCGACGACAGTGTTGTTGAGCTTGCGCAAGGCGGAGTTGCCTGAGTGTCCGGAAGGACCTCAGTGAACCATGGACGTGAACCAGGAGGATAATTGAGAGACAGGTCCGCGTATGTCTGCCCGCTTCAGGACGGCATAGTCTACAGCGCTCGGACGGGGCACAGGCCGTTCACCTGTGCCCCTCTCGAGGAATACGAGCCCTTTGTCGGGCAAACGGCGATTGATCGTCTGCGCCGGGTCGCGTCTGACCTGGAGGGCCTGTCGTTGCTCGAGTTGAACTCGAGCGCGAAGGGGGGTGGTGTCGCTGAGATGCTGTTCAGCTCCATTCCTATGCTGGACAAACTCGGCCTGGAGATTGAGTGGAAGACGATAAACGGCTCGCCGCAGTACTTCGAGGCGACCAAGACCCTCCACAACCTGCTTCAAGGCAAGCGGGGCACATTTACTCCTGAGATGGAGGATATCTATGTTCATTCAATCGAACAGTGTGCGTCTTTGAGGTACAACGATGATCACGACGTGGTGCTGGTGCATGATCCGCAGCCGTTCGGGTTGGCACACTATCTGAAATCAGACGGCCAGTCGTGGCTCTGGCGCTGCCATATCGACATAGATGAGGAGACCATCCAGCGCAACCCGCGGCTGTGGGAATTCATGGCTCGCTGGAGCAGTAACTACGATGGCGCGATATTCTCTGCCGCTCACTACGTTGTGGCGCGCTGGCCCATGCCGAAGTTCATCATCCCGCCGTTCATTGACCCTCTCTCGGAGAAGAACAGGGAATTGACGGATGAGGAGGTCCGCGCCGTGCTCGATAAGTACGGGATTGACCGGCAGATACCGATTATCGCGCAGGTCGGCCGCTTTGATCCGTGGAAGGGACTCGACAGGACCATTGAGTCATTCCGCCTCGCCCGGAAGTCCACGCGTTGCCAGCTCGTGATTGCGGGCGGCCTTGCGGCCGACGACCCGGAGGGCGAGCACATACTTAACAAGATCCTCAATTCGACGAGCGATGACAAGGACATACATGTGTTGAACCTGCCCATGGACGACCGCCTGAGCAACTGGAGAGAGGTCAACGCGCTGCAGCGCGCGGCATCCGTCATCATGTCACCCTCCACGAGGGAGGGTTTCGGTCTTGTCATCACGGAGGGACTCTGGAAGGGGAAGCCGGTGATTGGGGCGGATGTGGGGGCAATACCGCTGCAGATACGCAATGGCGTGACAGGCTTCTTCTACGGAGGTGTGGGGAATACGGCGAAGAGGCTGGAGTCGCTTCTCGCGAACCCTGCTTTCGGACGGAAGGTTGGAGAGCGCGGTCGCGAGTTTGTTCGACAACACTTCCTGCTTCCGGACAGGGTGGCTGACTATCTTTCGGCCATTCGGATGGCGTACCGGGGGGCGCTCTCATCGGCCGCGTGCGACGATTGTATCGTCAGCTTTCATCCGTGGTTCAAGCTGAGCAAGAGAGGGCGAGGCTGACCCGAAGAACCCGTGGCAGTTGCGATGTGTGGTCTCCCTGTGTCCCGGATATCGCCCTCCTCGTGTGGCTGATTGCAGTGCGGTCTGCTGGATGATTGTCCACGGGCTGCGCCGCAACTTGAAGCCGGAGAGCCAGTGTGGCATGCACAGGCTCGGGACCTCGGAACGCGGGAGTGTTCCCGGCCGGATGGAATTCGCGGAGGTCAGATACGTGTACGACATTGAGAGACTGAAAGAGCAGCCGAACTACCGCGAAGGAAAGTGGTGGATGTCACCGCTCAACTCCGTTGACGCGGTGGCTGCGCCATTCAGGGGCAGGTCTGTCGTGCTGCACGACGTGACTCTCCGAGATGGCGAGCAGACTGTGGGGGTTGCCTACTCCGCTGACGAGAGAGTGGCCATCGCTGAGGCGTTGGACGAGATTGGAGTCCCGAGGATCGAGGTTGGCCTCCCTCCGGTGTCCGCAGAGGTGCGTGACGGGATGCGCCGCATCGCGGCGCGTGGATTGAATGCGAAGCTGATGGGGTTCGCGCGCACCTTGAAGTCCGATGTGGACATGGTAGTCGACTGCGGGCTTGAAGCGGTGGTACTACAGCACATAATGAACCCGT
>JAUVYD010000092.1 GCA_030603265.1 Dehalococcoidia bacterium | reverse complement strand
GACGTCGTCGTACGGGCCATCCTCGAAGTTGAAGGATTCCCCCCAGAGTCCGCGCCCCTTGCTGCGGAGCCAGGGATAGGCGACCGACTGATTCTCCCGCGTGAGCCCCCAGAGGAACTCCGGGGCGTTCATGAAGTACCTTTGCAGCCTGCCCTTCATCCTCGCATCCATGTGCGTGCCCCCCACTGGAAGCGGTCCGGCCGCCCGCTCCCAACCATCTCCGTAGATTATGTAGCCGTTTGTGGCATAGCGCAAGGCCCACGGGCCGGGCGCGTTCAATTCGACAGTAGAAGGCGCGGGTGCGCATCCGACGGGGTTGCCTGCGCGAGCTGAGGCCGTTGGTGTACGCTTTGAGAGGAAGGCTGTGATGAGCGGCACAGAGGTCCACTACAAGGGTTTCCCCACGATAGGCGCCTGCGGCATCGATTGCGGGCTCTGCCCGCGCTACTACACAGTCGGGCCGTCGAAGTGCCTTGGCTGCGCGCCGCCCGGATTCCTCGACATGGGCGGACAGTGGTGCAAGATGACCCGCTGTGCTGTGCGCGACCGTGGCTATGAGACGTGCGCGGAGTGCTCGGAGTTTCCCTGCTACCGCTTTGAGGGCTGGGATGCCGGCGACTCGTTCGTCAGCCATCTCAATTCCATTGCCAACCTGCGCGCCATCAGGGAGCGAGGAATCGAGAGCTTCGCGGAGCAGCAGCGCAAGCGGATGGCGCTTCTCGAGACCATGCTGGGCGAGTTCGACGAGGGCCGCTCGAAGAGCTTCTGCTGCCTCGCAACGGCGCTCTTGCCGCTCGACGAGTTGGAGACTGCCTTGAGTGCCGCACGTCGGGATGTCGCGGAGCAGGGCATTGTCCTCGACGACAAGAAGAGCCGTGCGAAGGTCCTGCACGGCTTCCTCGACTCCGCCGCCGAGCGTCTCGGCGTCATGCTGAAACTGCGGAAGTAGGCGAAGCAAGTGAGAAGCCGCAGTTGACGAGTGTAAAGCACGTCTTGTTGTAGCGGGTCCTGTGCTGCGGGCCTAGTGCCTTGGCTCGATGCCCGTTCTCTGCCCACGGGTACCAGGAAGTCCGCGTCGCGGCTTCCAGCGGTTGACTGTCCCCTGATGTGTGGTTTACAAGGTCGCGCCGTAAGGTTTACAAATATGGCCCCAGTGGTTTACAAATATGCGACGAAAGGTTTACAATTACAGCGCAAATGGTTTACAAGGCGGTCCGCCAGGGTTGACAGTCGGGCAAGGCTGCCGTAGGACGCACCGATGACGGGTGAACGACGTGAGGAGATACGACGGTTCATTCTCGACACCGTCGAGGAGCACCCATCCGACGTTGTGCGGCTGACCCAGGAGCGGTTTGGCATCAGCAGGCAGATGGCGCATCGCTACGTGCGCGGGCTGGTCATCGATGGGATGCTGGTTGGCGATGGCACAACGAGCGGGCGGCGCTACTCCCTCCGTAGCCTTGTTGAGGAGCAACTCAGCCTCCGGGTGACGCCGGAGACCTCGGAGAGCGAGCTCTGGCGCCTTCGCGTGAGGCCGAGGCTCGGAGACCTCCGCAAGAACATCCTTGACATATGTCAGTACGGCTTCACCGAGATGTTCAACAACGTCATCGAACACTCGGCTGCCGAGACCGCCTCTGTCGGACTCAGGTTGGATGCCGTCAGGCTGGAGATGACTGTCCATGACGATGGAGTGGGCATCTTCAACAAGATAGCGCGTGAACTCAGGCTGGAAGACCCGCGCGTGGCGCTGTTTGAACTCTCCAAGGGGAAGCTGACGACGGATCCGCGGCGGCATACTGGCGAGGGAATCTTCTTCACTTCGCGGCTCTTTGACAGGTTCCAGATTCTCTCCGGGGGACTGTTCTACTCACACAGCAGCGAGCGGGATGACTGGCTTGCCGAGACCGGTGAGGAGGATGGGCGCGGAGTAGGCACTACGGTGCTGATGAACCTTGCCGTGGATTCGAACCGCACGCTCAAAGGCATCTTCGACCGATTCGCTTCGGCAGAGGAGGACTACGGCTTCTCGCGGACGCATGTTCCGGTTCGTCTCGCGTCCTACGAGGCAGAGAAGCTCCTCTCCCGCTCACAGGCTCGAAGATTGCTCGCGCGGATTGAGCAGTTCAAGGAAGTGGCACTCGACTTCGACGGGGTGGACTTCATCGGCCAGGCGTTTGCGGACGAGGTTTTTCGGGTGTTCAGGAACGAGTATCCGGAAGTGGCCGTCTACCCGGTACGGGCCAACGAAGACGTGGAAAAGATGATTCGGCGCGTGAAGTCAGGCGCGAGTGGGGGAGGGACGAGCTTCCCCGCGTGAGGTTGGCTGGATGGGAGGTATGGGGGAGGTGCGAGCATATCAGGGGGCACCTGAAGTGGTTTGTATGGAAGAGTGAGGCAACCCGGCCACGAGCCGATTTGACAAACCGCCGCTGGACTCCTACCATGCGCGTTCACAACTGAATAGGCAAAGGCAACGAGCGGGACTAGTATGCCCACCAGCGAGTCTCAGAGAGCCGGGTAAGGTGTGAGCCGGTGACAGCGCAGGGGTTGAATGGACCCGGGAGCCGCAGGCTGAAAGGGATTCTCCCGAGTAGGACCTGACGGAGAGGGCACCGTTATCAGAGCCCAGGGTATAGCCCGGTTTTACCGGGACGGTACCTGAAAAGAGAAGGCCATGCATATCGTATGCGTGGTCAACTAGGGTGGCACCGCGAAGGCCTTATGGCCCCTCGCCCCTATTGGGCGAGGGGCTTTCTTTTTGTCCGGCAAGTGCTGAAGGAGGAATAGAGATGTACTACCCAACGCTGGAAGAGGTACGACGTTACGCAGAGGGAGGCATGTGGGTGCCCGTCTGGCGTGAGGTCGTCGCGGACCTTGAGACGCCGGTGTCTGCGTTTCTCAAGGTGAACCGCGGCGGCCCGTCTTTCCTTCTTGAGAGCGTTGAGGGCGGCCAGCGTATGGCGCGCTACAGCTTCATCGGTGCGGGACCGTATCCCACACTGAAGCCGTCGGCTGCCGGTGGTGGCGATCCGCTCAACCATGTCGAGAGCGCCCTGTCTCGATACAGGGTCGCGCAGGTTCCCGGACTGCCCCGATTCTGTGGCGGATTCGTCGGCTACCTTGGCTACGAGGTGGCAACGCGTTTCGAGGAACTGCCCTCGCCGGAGAACGACGTCCTGGGGTTGCCCGAATCGCTCTTCATGTTCGTGGACACGATGCTCATCTTCGACCACGTCACGCACACCATCAAGGTGCTCAGCCACGTTCGTCCTGACGGTGATCCCGAGGTGGAGTACGAGAGGGCCGTCGACAGGATTGAAGAGCAGATCGCACGTCTGCACGGGCCGCTTCCCGGGGGGCGCAACCCCGGCGCACACCACTCTGCGTCCGGCGAAGTGACCTCGAACATGACGCGGAAACAGTTCGAGGCATCTGTCGTGGAGGCCAAGCGCTACATCACTGAGGGCGAGGCCATACAGGTCGTGCTGTCCCAGCGTCTCACGCGTCCTACGAGCGCGGCCCCGTTCGATATCTACCGGGCGCTCCGCAGCGTGAATCCATCGCCGTACATGTTCTTCGTGGACTACGGCAGCTTTCAGGTCGTCGGCGCGTCACCCGAGATTCTCGTTCGGGTCGAGGATGGCGTGGTGACGACGCGCCCTCTTGCGGGCACCAGGCGTCGTGGAAAGGACACTGAAGAGGACGCACGGCTCGAGGCGGAGCTGAAGAGCGACGAGAAAGAGCGCGCCGAACACATCATGCTCGTCGACCTTGGTCGCAACGACGTTGGCAGGGTGAGCGAGCCCGGCTCGGTCGAGGTGAGCGAACTCATGGACGTGGAGCGCTACTCACACGTCATGCATCTGGTCACGAACGTGCAGGGCCGTCTTCGTAATGGACTCTCCGCGTTCGATGCGCTTCGCGCCTGCTTCCCCGCCGGCACCGTCTCAGGTGCGCCAAAGATACGAGCGATGGAGATAATCGCCGGCCTTGAGCCGGACAGGCGAGGGTTGTATGCCGGCGCCGTTGGCTATTTCTCCTTCTCCGGGAATATGGACATGGCGATTGCCATCAGGACGCTGGTTGTGAAGGACGGCGTGGCCTACGTACAAGCGGGCTGCGGCATCGTGTACGACAGCGTCCCGGAACGTGAGTACGAGGAGAGCATGAACAAGGCAGGGGCGCTGCTGAAGGCCATCAGCCAGGCCGAACAGGCCACCGCGAAAACGGAGGGACGCTATGTTGCTGCTCATAGATAACTACGACAGCTTCACCTACAACCTGTTCCAGTATCTTAGTGAGATGGGTGAGGACGTGGTCGTGGTGCGCAACGACCGCATCAGCCTGGATGATATCGAGGCCATGGCGCCGGAGCGCATCGTCTTGTCGCCGGGTCCCTCAACGCCTGAGAACGCCGGTATCTCCAACGACGTTGTCCGGCACTTCGGAACCAGACTGCCCGTACTCGGCGTCTGCCTCGGCCACCAGTGCGTTGGCCATACGTATGGCGCGGTGGTTCGGCAGGCGCACGAGATAATGCACGGCAAGAGTTCACACATCTACCACGAGGGTGCCGGTGTGTTCGCCGGCATGCCGAATCCCTTCTCGGCGGTGCGCTACCACTCGCTCATCGTGGAGCGCGAGAGCCTCCCCGATTGCCTCGACGTGACTGCGTGGACCGCTGACGGTCTCATCATGGGCCTGCAACACAGGGAGTATCCGGTACAGGGAGTGCAGTTTCATCCCGAGTCGTTCATGACCGAATCAGGCAAGGAACTGCTGCGCAACTTCGTGAAAGGAGCAAGCAGATGATTCGAGAGGCTATTGGCGCCCTGGTTGCAGGGCGCTCACTGGACACGATGGAGACGTCGTGCGTGATGCACGAAATCATGCAGGGCGAGGCGACACCTGCCCAGATTGCCGCCTTCGTAATCGGGCTGCGCATGAAGGGAGAGACCGCCGATGAGATTGCGGGCATGGCGGGCGCGATGCTGTCGCGGGCTGTACGCATCGATGCCGGGGCCGAGCTGGATACGTGCGGTACGGGAGGAGACGGCTCGCACAGCTTCAACATCTCAACCGCGGCGGCGTTTGTCGCGGCAGGAGCCGGTGTGAAAGTGGCCAAGCACGGCAACAGGGCGATGAGCAGTCGGTGCGGCAGCGCAGATGTCCTGGAGACGCTCGGCGTGGGACTGGACCTCGAGCCGGACCAGGTTGAACGCTGCATCAGACAGGTCGGTATCGGATTCCTCTTTGCCCCGCGGTTCCATCCGGCCATGAAATACGCAGCCGCACCGCGCAAGGAGATAGGCGTACGTACCGTGTTCAACATCCTGGGGCCTCTCTGCAATCCTGCAGGTGCGAGGGCACAGCTCCTCGGCGTGGCCGAACCCGGCCTTGTGGAGAAGATGGCGGGAGTGCTGCATCGACTTGGCTTCCAGCGGGCGATGGTTGTGCACGGTGAGGATGGACTGGATGAGATATCCCCGTCAGGAAAGACCACGGTGTGCGAACTGGATGGAGGCCGGATGAGTACGTATGCAGTTGGCCCCGCGGACTTCGGACTGCGACCGGCCGTGTGGAAGGAACTCGAAGGTGGAAGCGCTGACGATAATGCGAGGCTGCTGCGTGATGTCCTGGCCGGCAGGCGTGATGCGCGGCGCGACGTGGTCGTGATGAACGCAGCGGCGGGACTCATGGTTGCAGGCAGAGTGCGGACTCTCAGGGATGGAGTAGAGATGGCAACGGATTCCATTGACAGCGGTCGTGCGTTGAAGAAACTGAGCGCGCTGTCGGAGTTCAGTCGCAGTTTCGCCAGGGCGGCCGCATGACGATTCTCGAAAGGATAGTGACGGACGGCGCTGAAGCGCTCAACCAGCGCAAGGAGATGCATCCTCTGCACGAGGTCGAGCGTGCCGCGCAGCTTCGCGAGCCGGCGCGTGACCTCGCACTCGCGTTGCGAGGCGACGGCGTGAGCGTCATCGCGGAAATCAAGAAGGCATCTCCCTCGAAGGGGGTCCTCAATCGTCATTTCGACCCTGTTGAGATGGCTTCGACATACGTGGCGAACGGCGCCTCCGCGATATCGGTTCTCACAGAGCCGCGCTACTTCCAGGGCAACCTGACCACGCTGCAGCAGGTCGTCCGGGCACTGGGCGATGACCGACCGCCGGTGCTCAGGAAAGACTTCATCGTTGACCCCTACCAGTTGTTTGAAGCCCGCGCCTGTGGCGCGGACTGCCTCTTGCTCATCGTGGCGCTTCTCGACAGGCCCCGGCTTGGCGAGTTCCTGCGACTCTGCCACGAGCTTGGCATGCACTGCCTGGTCGAGGTGCACGACGAAGTGGAACTAGACACCGCGCTCGCGAGCGAGGCGCTGATTATCGGCGTCAACAACAGGGACCTCCGGACGTTCAACGTAGACCTGGC
>JAUVYD010000096.1 GCA_030603265.1 Dehalococcoidia bacterium | reverse complement strand
GGGTTCCATTGACTTCACCTCCGCTAGCCTTTACTCTGACACCGTGATGCTGATGTCGCGGCCACCCCGGGCCAACCTTGTCAATGCAAGCTCTTCCACACGGGAGGCTTAAGATACCGTCCGGCCTTGGGACTGGCGCCGCGGAGAGGGGATCGTAATCTACGTCACAGGCTCTAACGCCTAAGGGGTCGTACTGATTCCCCTCTCCCGCGACATCGTTGGGAGACTGTACACCAAGATACAAGGGGTCGTTCGGGAACGACCCGGCCATTGCTTGGAACCACGGTTGCAACGCACTACCGGCCATCGCCCACATTTGCCCGCTCCAACCCTGTCCGGCACGGATTCACCGGGCGCTTCCCGAAGCGCCCCTGCACGCAGCCTACACAATCCCACGCCCCGTGACCCGTCGCCAGCACAGCGGCGACGGGAGGCCTACGTGAACAATGGCTCTATCTGGAAACCGAGTTCTTTCTCCTCCGCCACCCTGTACGCAGCCCACGCCGTGACAACGTCCTGAATCGCAAGACCGGTTGTGTCGAACACCGTGACGGTCGTGTCATCCGTGCGTCCGGGCTTCAGGCCGGCTGCAATCTCGGGCAGCTCGGCGTAGACGCCCGACCTGTCGAACTCGCCCTTAGAGACCGGCACGTTTATCTCCCCGGCATGACTCGCCTGCTCCCAGTCGTCCACAACAACCCGCGCACGTTTCAAGATGCTCGCCTCCATCTCCTGCTTCCCCGCTGCGTAGGAGCCGACGCAGTTGATGTGCATGCCCTCGTGTACCCACTTGTCCTTCACGATGGGAGTGTCGCTCGGCGTCGCCGTCGTCAGCACGTCACAGGCGCGCACCACCTCTTCCGCGGTATCACAGGCCCGTCCCTTGAGCCCCAGGCTGGTGGCAAGCGCTGCCAGCGCCTTCGCCTTCTCAGGAACCCGGTCGTTGACAAGCACTTCCTCAAGCTGCAATACGTTCCTGACGGCTTCGAGCTGGAAAGGCCCCTGGAAGCCCGCGCCGATAATCCCGAGGACCCGCGAGTCCCTTCTGGCGAGGAGCTTCGTGGCAACTCCGGCAGCCGCGCCGGTCCTCATGCCCGTAACGTACGTCCCGTCCATGATGCACAACGGCTCGCCGGTGTCGGGACTGATGAGCACAATCGTCGACAGGAGGGTTGGCAGTCCGTACCCGGCTGGGTTGCGCGTATGCACGTTTATCAGCTTCACGGCGGCCTGTTCGAGTTGCTGCACCGAACCCGGCATGATGAGAAGCACTCCCTCATGCTCGGGGAAGCGCAGATAGCTCTTCGCCGGCATCTGCGTCCGCCCCATACCTCTCTCGACGAACGCCTGCTCAACCAGCGCAAGCACGTCTTTCATCTGGAGCGTCCCGTTCAGGTCGCTCGCCCTCAGCACACGCAGTTTTCTGGCCATCAATACACCTCTCAGTCACGTAATGGGTCCACAGGGACTTTGCATAGTCTATCAGCGCGCCGTGCGCGAGTCGCGAGCCAGCTGGGGAAGCATATTCCCGTGTGCGGCCCAAAGGGCCGCCGTTTGTAGGGGCAGGGCTCCGTCCCTGCCCGTCGGGGTGACGCGATGCTCAAGCTGCTGCAGGACGGTGGCATTACGCTCCGACCCTGCCCGTCGGGGTGACGCCGGGGGGTATTCGTATGGGCGAGGCACGCCTCGCCCGCTGCTCCGTCGCCACACAACGCCGCAAATGCCGACACAGCCCTGAATCACACACCACCCCGCGGGCGACGCATGCATCGCCCTTACACGGGAATCAGGCAATACCACCATGCCGGCAACCCACCCGACGGGCGGACGCAGAGGTCCGCCCCTACAGGAAACCCGGCAATTCCCTCCTGCCAACCGGCCACCCACTCCCACCGGCACGTTGCACGTGCCCGGCGGATGCGGGGCCGTCCGAATGTAGAGGCCGTTCGCGAACAGCCGGCGGCCGATGAAGGTCAGGGAGACAGCCCATGGTCGCCCGTGGTGCCACGGTGGTGTTCGTGATGTAGGGCGGACCTCCGCGTCCGCCCGCAGTAATCGGGTTGGTGTGGTTTCGAATGTAGGGGTCAGGCATGCCTGACCCGTTGCCCTGTCGTCACACAACGTCGCAAAGGCCAGCGCAGCCTTGAACGACACACTACCCGTCGGGCGACGCCTGCGTCACTCCTACGCGGAAGTCACGAAACTCCACCCCGCCGTCGCCTCTCCCTCCCCCTTTTGGCGTCCCGAACCCTGGCACGCTACACTTGCACTCCACGCATTCATGCGCAAATGTGAAGACGATTGGAGGAAGCAGAGAATGTACAAATCAGAAGAGTACATGCAGGAAGCTTTCGCCGGTGAGTCCCAGGCGAACCGCAAGTACCTTGCCTTCGCCCAGGCTGCCGACAAAGAGGGCTTTCCCCAGGTGGCGAGGTTGTTCAGAGCCGCGGCGGAAGCTGAGACCATCCATGCTCACAACCATCTGAGGGCGCTGAAGGGCATCAGGAGCACGAAAGAGAACCTGCAGGAAGCGATAGCGGGCGAGACACACGAGTTCACGACGATGTACCCCGGGATGATCAAGGCTGCCGAGGCAGAGGGGAACAAGGACGCGCTGCGCACCTTCAACTACGCCAACGAGGTGGAGAAGGTTCACGCGAAGCTGTATGAGGGCGCGTTGAACAGCCTCGGAGAGAAGTCGGAAACCTTCGCGTACTACGTCTGCCCGGTCTGCGGCTACACGTCGGAGGTCGACGCACCCTCTGTCTGCCCCGTCTGCGGCACCCCGGGCAGGATGTTCAAGAAGATGGACTGAACGCTCTTCAGCGACCTGTCCTGCGGGAAGCGGATGGGGGCTGAGAGTCACCTCGGGAGCGTGGGGCGCCTTGTCTGGCAGATACTCGCCGACTATAATGCCCAAAGGAGGTGGCGTTATGCGCGTCGGGTCGTTTGACCCCTTCTTCCAGCAAGACGGCGTCACGCTGTATGGTGGCGACTGCCTTGACATCATGGCGCAACTCTCCGAGGAATCGGTCGACATGATCTTCGCCGACCCTCCGTACAACCTCTCCAACGGTGGAATCACGTGCCACGCGGGGAGGATGGTCTCCGTGGACAAAGGACAATGGGACCGCTCATCCGGTCCCGTGCAGGACCACGAGTTCACCCTTCAATGGCTCGCGGCATGCCGGCGTGTGCTGAAAGACGATGGCACCATCTGGGTATCCGGGACAATGCACAACATCTACTCCGTTGGCTTCGCATTGCAGGAGCTTGGATTCAAGCTGCTCAACGACATCACCTGGTTCAAGCCCAACGCGTCTCCGAACCTGTCGTGTCGATACTTCACGCACAGCCACGAGACGTTGATATGGGCGGCGAAGTCGGCAGAGTCACGCCACGTGTTCAACTACAATACTATGCGGGAGATTGCCGGAGGGAAGCAGATGCGCTCTTACTGGCGCGACGTCTCCGCAGATCCCGATCCTCCAGACGTATGGATTGAGGGCACACCGCGTCGGGAGGAGAAGACACACGGCAAGCATCCCACACAGAAGCCTGTCGCTTTGCTCTCCAGGGTCATCCTGTCCTCTACGCACGAGGGAGACGTGGTTCTTGACCCGTTCGCGGGTTCGTCGACTACCGGGGTTGCTGCCATCCGCCACGGGCGGGCATTCATTGGCATCGAGACCGATCCCGGCTACCTCGGGCTGTCCGTCCAACGCCTGGAGGAGGCTTTGGCCCAGATGTCCCAGAATCCCCATCTGCCAACGCCCCCATCTCAAGACACAGTTGCGCCGACACAACTCAGGGTGATGTGATGGCGAATCTGGACTTCTACCGGCGCGCCATCGGCGTCAACACCGTCGACGAGCTTTCCGATGCCATCTGTGCCTCCCTCCTGAAGACCAACCGCACCTACGATTTCTGGGTTGACTGGGACAAGGCCAACCGCAACTCGAACGAGTACAAGTATCAGTTGGGACTGCTGGCAACCCTGAAGGGCAGCGACACTCCCCGCAAAGACCTTGAGAGACTCCTGAGGCGCTACCCGGAAGTGGCCGAGGCATTCCCCCGACTCCTTGCGGAGCATGAGAACCAGCTGACCGTTCTGTCCAGGCAGTCGCATCCGTTCAAGTACATTGACCTCGATTTCTCCACACGAGATCGAAGCTCCGCGGACATCCGGCAGCTAGCCACCTTCGCTGAGAAGACTGGCCTGCTCGAGATGCTCTCCAACGTCGCGCAGCCGCAGGACTACCTCTTCGGCGTTGAGGTTGGCCTCGACAGTAATGCACGGAAGAACCGGAGTGGAGTTGTGCTGGAGTCACTCGTGAGCGATGCTGTTGATGCGCTCGCCAGGGTGAACAAGGGTGTCGTGTGCTTGAAACAGCCCATCTTGAATCAGGCTGCCAAGACCTTCGATGTGGAATGCCCATCGTCAATGAGTGCCCGCCGCTTGGACTTCGCGCTGCTGCGTCGTGGTGTTCCCACCAACATCGAGGTGAACTTCTACGGTGGCACTGGATCGAAGCCCTCAGAGATAGTGGGCGCATACTGCGACAGGGCTCGCATCCTCAAGGAGCACGGAAGGAGGTTTGTGTGGGTGACCGACGGGCCCGGGTGGCTGAAGATGCGCAACCCACTCCGCGTTGGCGTCGAGGGTATCGACTACGTTCTCAACTATCAGATGCTTCACGACGGCCTGCTGGCACGCATTCTGCTCCAGGGATAGAGACTGCCGCACTGCACCCTCTGCGAACTTGAAAGGCTGTACTTCATGGCCGAAGACGGCACCATCCTCCGGCGCATCAACGACACCCACTGCATCGTGACGGCGGTCGTGGACCAGCCGGCGCCGCCACTGCGCGTCATCACAGGCCCGCGGCAGGCCGACCATTCGACCATGTGAACCACGCTGCATGTAGGGGCAGGGCTCTGTCCCTGCCCGCCGGGGTGACATCGGGTGTGTTTGTGGCGGCGAGGCATGCCTCGCCCGCCACACCGTCGTCACTCGCCCGCTGCTGGTGCGCTCTCTGCCTGATGGATGTACACTGGATTCAAGGTCAGGTGGGGTAAGGAGGTAGGAATCATGGGAACCCTGAGGATTCGGCACTTCCTTTACAACACATTCCTCATCGAGGATGACAACGTCAAGATCGCCATCGACCCCGGGCTTAACTTGTGGCTGTTCGGGCTCGGCAGTCTGATACCGAAGCCGGACTGGAGCGGTGTGACGCACATCCTCGTCACGCACGGCGACCCCGACCACTACTGGTACGCAGACAGGATGGCGGAAGCGACCGGCGCCCCGCTCATCTGTGGCACAAGTCTGGTGCGGGAGATTGACGGAGAGACACGTCTGCTCGGGCCACGGAGTCGCGGCGTTCAGTACCCCACCCGCCTTGAGAGAGTGTGTCCGCTCGACGTCGGCGAGACGGTCGAGGTGGACGGCATCACAGTTGAAGGACTCAAGACCGTGCATGGCCCCCTCGTCGTGAAGGCCCTCGGGCTCAAGCTGCTCGACAAGAAGCCGGGTCCGGGCGAGAGAATCGGCCTTGGGGCCATTGGATTCAAGGTCACGATTGGCAGTCGGGTCCTGGTCAACCTCGGAGACACGCTGTTGCAGCAGGAATGGAAGGGGTTGCGTCCTGAGGTGCTGATGATTCCGATTGGCGGACAACGGACCGGGAACACGATGAATGTGGAGGAGGCTCTTGAGGCGGTGCGCATCATCTCGCCAAAGAGGGCCATTCCCGTGCACTACAACTGCGGGTTTCTGTGGACACGGAAGCTGATTGGTGCGGACCCCCTTGTCTTTCAGAGCGGCGCGGAACGCATGGGCATCGAATGCAGCATCATGAGCTCCGGCGAGGAGCTGACCGTGTGAGCGCACCCTGCTTGTAGGGGCAGGGCTCCGTCCCTGCCCGCTCGGGTGGCGCTGGGTGTATCTGTAGGGGCGACGGCATGCCTCGCCCGTCGCCATGTCATCACACCGCGTCGCTGTAGACACTCCCGCACGCATGCCTGACCTCACTCGACTCGTGACCGCTGGCGACTCACAGCACCACCCTCTCGGGCCACGGCTCCGTCCCTTCCCACCGGGGTGACGCCGGGCGTTGTTTGTAGGGGCAGGGCTCTGTCCCTGCCCTTCGGGGATCTTGCCGGGTGTATCTGTAGGGGCGATGGCATGCCTCGCCCGTCGCCATGTCATCACACCGCGTCGCTGTAGACACTCCCGCACGCATGCCTGACCTCACTCGACT
>JAUVYD010000141.1 GCA_030603265.1 Dehalococcoidia bacterium | reverse complement strand
GGCTTCGGAGAGACCGGCGCGGAGGGCAGGAAAAGGGAGTCGGAGGTCCGCGAGCTGTGCCTGGAAGCAGGCATTCCGGCTGCCGGCCCCAACTGCATGGGCATATGCTCCTTCCCCGTGCACCTGGCCGCCACGATGGAGCCACTGGAGAGCGAGCCAGGAAAGCACTCCTTCATCTCGCAGAGCGCGACCTACGGTGTCACCACTCTCAACTACGGTCTGCACCTGCACATACCGTTCAACACGTTCATCAGCAGCGGCAACGAGGCAGTGACAAGATTCTCAGACTACCTGGAGTACCTCGGGGAGGACGAGGACACACGGGTCATCATGGGCTATATCGAGAGACTGCGCGACGGGAAGAAGTTCATGCATGTCGCGAAGGAAATCACGAAGAAGAAGCCTGTCATAGTGATGAAGTTCGGGCGGACTGACGACGGCACGCGTGCGGCCGCATCCCACACCGGAGCACTCGCAGGCTCCAACGCCATCTACACTTCCCTCTTCAAGCAGTGCGGCGTCATAGAAGTGACACGCACCCACGACCTGCTCAACGTGGCAATGGGCTTCGCGATGCAGCCGCCGCTGAGAGGCAACAGGATAGCCATTGTTGGGCCCAGCGGCGGATTCGGCGTCGCGACGACCGATTACCTCGCCGAACACGGTTTGCAGGTGCCGGAGATTGACTTCATGCTCCAACGCAGACTCCGCGAGGAGGCGGATGCGCTGCCATTCGCATCACTCCGTAACCCCATCGACCTCGCGGCCGATCTGCGCCCCGACCCGCTGCTGAAGTGCACGGAGACTGTCCTCAACCTGGACATGATCGACGGTGCAATCGTCGGACTTCATTCCCGTCCGTTTCCTCCGAACGAGCGCCTCCTGCGCAGGCTGGAGGAGATTCAGCACGAGACGGGCAAGCCGCTGGCCATCTGCTACTTCTCTCGTCCCGAAGGCATGGACGTGGTCCAGTCCATGACCCGCACCCTGCCCGTGTACCGCAGCGCGGAGGACGTCGGCCAGTTCATGTCCTGTCTCTGGCAATACGGGCGGCGGTTGAACGGGCAAAAGGAGGAGTGAGGCGCACGGGGCGACTACTCTACCGCCCACAACAGGATGAGCCGGGCATCATCCTCTGTGACCTGTCCGTCCCCGTTCACGTCCATTGAAGAGTCGGGCAGGAGCGCGCCTTTCGCCATCTTCAAGGCGATGAGCGCGTCGAGCTCCGTGGCGGTATTGGACGTGACGCTTGCCGGAGGAGGCGCCTGCCCTCGAGGCTGAAGGCCGGAGGGCCCGGTTGGCTGCGCGTGGCTGCCGGACTCAATCGGCAGCACAGCGAATTCCACCGTGTCCGAAGCTATCTGCCCTGCAGACTTGGCCTGAACGGCAATTGTCCATGTGCCCGCATCGACAGCCTCGGCCTGTCCAAGCTGCATGGAATAGGCGCCGGCCTGAAGATAAACGGTCTCGGAGCCCGAACCACCTGGCCCGCCGATACTCCACGTGACCTCACAATCTGCACTGATCTCTATCCATATGGCCGTGCTTTCGCCCAGGAGATAGCTCCCGCCGGGAAGTCCGATGCCTCTGCCCCTCTTGTCGGTCCACACATCCACCACGAGGGCCCCGGATGACGCCACATCGCCTATCGTGAAGACAACGCTATCAGACGCCAGGCTGTCACCTGCAACGGCGTCGACGGATATCTGCCAACTCCCGACCAGGTCTTCCCCTGTCCCCTTTGGAGTTATGGCTATCGACTCATCCGCCTGAAGCTCAATGTCCATAATGCTGTCAGGAGTCTCACCCGTCGGTGCGATGACGACGGAAGCGTAGCAATCCCTGTTCGCCTGGATATAGATGGCAATGTCTTCATTCGTGCCGAAGCTGCCCCCGTATGCCCCTGGACCCTGACCTCCCTTGCTCGTCCACACATCAATCGCAAACGGAGAGGACTGCGCGGAATCGCCACCGGACTGCAGGACTCCATCATCTGCGGGCCGGGCGGCAGTCTCTACTGCGCCGGCTTCAGCGTGAGGGCCAACGGCCGCACTGGCATGCTCCAGCGCCGCTGTTCCGCCAACGCAGAGGACGACGGCACATACCACGGGCACAACCTGTCGAAGCCGCATATATCTTCTCAGTGTATGCACTCTTGCTTCCTATTGCGGGAATGACACCACGGGTGGCAGAACTGACATATCCTGGAGCCCCAGGCTCCCCGGTGAACTCGTGGCAAACACTTCAAGGAGGTTCTCAGCGCTGTGCGCCACAACGTTCTCCAGCACCAGTGCAGTCTGCCCGTTCCCCGGAGCAGACGGCAGCACCTCGAACATGACAGTTGCGACTGCCCAGTCACTGTTCAGACCATCGGGACAGACCAGCCCGATGGTCACGCGGCCGGGCGCGCTGCTATACACGAACAGGGAATCGGGAGGAAGTGTGCCGCTCGTAACACTCGTGACCTGCACCGCATTCGAGTCATATGTCATCTCCACGTGCAGGCTGCCGATGCTCGGCGCGCCACGCAGCTCGATTGGGACAGTGAAGTTGCCGCCGGTGGGAGGTGACGCGGGCGGAGTCGTGGCCGGAGTCACGGCCGGCATTTCATCGAACTCGTCCTCAGCGGGCATCTGGCCACCATCAGAGGAGCCCGGCAGACCCAGGCCACTGAACGGGTTCGGCAGACTGAATCCGCCTCCTGTGCCGGCCTGCGCGAACAGGATGATAACCACGATGCCGCCGATGGCCACGAGGGCGCCGCTGAGCAGATACGGCGTTCTGCCACTTGTGAGTCTCTGCACCCAGCCGTGTTGTCCCGCACCCAAAGGAATTGCCGTCCTCGCGGGTCGTGTAGTCGACTGCCCGGCAGTAGTAACATGCGATGGTTTTGCAGGACGGGGGGCACTGCGGTCCGCCTCCGCCGCAACTGCCTTGACCTCCGATGCAGACTCTGCTCCGGACAGTTGTTCAAGGGCGGAGGACTGCCTCTCTAGTCCCTCAATACGGCTCCGCAGCTTCCCGGTAGCCTTCTGGTATTGCTTCAGGTCGAACTCGCCGACCTTATGCCTGACCTCAAGTGAGGTTTCCTCCCAGCGGAGCTTCTCGAGTTCCTGTGAAACCTGCTGCTGTTGCTCGCCGATGGTGTCCCGGGCACGAGCAACATCCGCGTCGGCGGCTTGAAGCTTCTCTTCGTATTCCTGCCGCATCGCGTCGCGCGTCGCCTCATCGAGTGAGCCTTCCGCGCCAAGCTGGTCGAGAGAGGCCAGCAAGCGGCGGGCCTCTTCACGCGCCGACAGCGCCTGCAACAGACTACTGGATAGATTCGCCATCAATGGACCTCATGCGGCAACCGCTTCCCGCACTGCGGGTTGCACGAATTCAAGATACTAGGACATCGAGAAGATTGCAACAGGCGCGGCTCATGCTGCGCAACATTGGATGCAGAAGAGGGTTGACACGCCAAACCGATAGCGTATCATTGAAGTGGCGTCCGTTCACGGTCGGCGCACAGTATCCCTCCTGTTGGAGGAATACCATTATGAGTTTTCTGACGGTCATCTTCCGAATCATCGGCTTCCTCTCCATCCCGCTGGTCCTCTTCTCCGTATACATGATGGTACGCAGCATCGGACGCGCGCGGAGAATCACACGCAGAAGCCTCTTCATCCAGCTCGGCATCAGCCCTGTCTTCCTCATCGTCTACAGCCTGCTCCTCGGCGTGAGCATCGCGTTCAAATGGGCGGTCCCACTTGTGGTACTGGGGCTCGGTGTCGGCGGATTCTGGGGCCTGAGCACAGCGCTGACACTCCGGGGCAGCCAGGTGATGGGCACACGCTCAACGTGGTACATCATCCTGTGGGGCGCAAGTTTCGCACTCACCCAGACCCTGGCGCTATTCGCCACCGAGGGAGCGGCGGCGGGGGGGCTGGCCACGATGTGCTTCTCGATGGGCACAGCGGTCGGCATGAACGCGGGCCTGCTGCTACGACACTATATGCTGCTTTCGAGCGGCAGCTCGGGAGGCAGTCCCGCGTGAAAACTCGCACGGTCCGCGGCACTGCGCAGGGCAGGTCCCTCAAGAGGCTCAGGGTGCTCCGTTGCGTCTTGTTCGCAGTCCTTCTGATGCTGCTCATGATGGCGACCGGCTGCGCTGACATCTTTGCCGATATGCTCTCCGGCGAAGGCTGCGGAAGTCACGATGTGTGCACGACCAAGACGGCAACGGCAGGCGTCGCCGCGACGCTGATGGGCCTTGCCGGCACATACATCCAGAAACAGGAGGACGCTCCCACAGCCCCGTGGCCATGGGACAGGGACCAGTCAGAATTCGACGCCGAACTCGACTCGGAGCTCGACGAGGCCGACATCGCGGGCGACGCCGAGGAGAACATCGAGGACATCCTTGGCCCGGACAAGGGACCCGAATCGGACACAGTAGGTACGAAGCCTTCAGGTGAAACACAGGACCAGGGGACTGCTGAGGACGGCACTGCTCCCTGGGACAAAGAGGAGCAAGCCGTAGACACGGGACAGGACAAGGAACCGGAGGGAAGCCAGCCGGCTGATCGAGTTGAGGAGCAGCCGGAAGAGACGACTGAAGGCAGCGGAGAGACAACTACGGAGGAAACAGGGGCCGCCGACTCAGGCGACAAGGATAAGCCAACTTCGCCTGCCGCCCCCTATGTCCCTGTGACCACCATAGGCAATGTGACCATACTTGGCGACCCCGACACCGGGCGAATCGCCGTGCAGGGTGGCAAGTACGTCGGTGGCAAAGATCAGGACGGCTACTGGATAACCGACGACAACAAGATAGTCCGCTATGACCCTGACACCGGCAAATACGCGGTGTCCGACGGCCAC
>JAUVYD010000198.1 GCA_030603265.1 Dehalococcoidia bacterium | reverse complement strand
TATCAGTCTACCACCCCACCCGCGCAACAGCAGCCTATGGAAATACGCGACTACTACGAGATACTGGGCATCAATCGTACTGCGAAGGAAAGCGAGATAAAGCGTGCCTACCGGGCACTTGCCATGCGCTACCACCCAGACCGCAATCCGGGCGACGAAGAGGCGGTGGGGCGGATGAAGGAAATCAACGAGGCCTACGCAGTCCTCTGCGACGCTGAGAAGCGGCGGCTCTACGACCTCTACGGCCACGAAGGACTGAACGGGGTCAATCTGGCAAACGGGGTCGACTTCTCCAGTCTGTTTCGCGAGTTCGGCCTCGGTGGCTTCGGGTTCGGTGACAGCGCATTCGGCAGCTTCTTCGGGCGAGGCCGTACGAGCACGAGAGAGCGACGCCGAGCCCCGGACCTCCGCTACAACCTCGACCTGACATTGGAGGAGGCAGCCGCCGGCCTGGAGAGAACCCTGGAGATACCACGGAGACGCACATGCACGTCCTGCAGGGGCACCGGCGCCAAAGAAGGAGCCTCCACGACATGCGCCCGCTGCAGAGGCACCGGACAGATAGTGAGGGAACAGAGGTCGGGCATCGGCGTTTTTCGTCAGATAAGCGTCTGTGGAGAATGCCGTGGCACGGGCCAGGTCGTGAAGGACCCGTGCTCTCTCTGCGGGGGTAGCGGGCAACTCGAAGAGGTGCATGACGTCAGCGTCACGATAGCAGCCGGCGTCGACAGCGGTTACACGCTCCGCGTGGAGGGAGAAGGAGAGACGGGCGACGGAGATGTCAGAGCCGGCGACCTGTACGTTGTCGTGGGAGTACAGAAGCATCCTGTCTTCGAGCGGCACGGCGACGACCTCTACACCGCAAGGGAGATTGACGTCGCGCAAGCTACGCTCGGAGCGGAGATACCGGTCCCGTCACTCGACGGAGATGCAACGCTGGAGATACCGTCGGGGACACAGACGGGCTCTCTCTTCCGGATCGAGGGCAAAGGCATGCCGAGACTCGGAAGCCACAACAAGGGGGACCTGTACGTCATGGTCCAGCTCGTCACGCCCCGGGATATCAATGAGGAGCAGAGGAATCTGCTGGCCCGGTTCCAGCTCCTCGAACAGGAGAAGAACGCCCAGTGAGTAAGGACATCGCACTCTCCACGATGTGGGCGCGGGGCAGGTACACGGACCTCACCGAGTTCTCGCGAGATGCACAATCCTGGGGCTATTCCGCCATCGAGGCAAACGCCTACGTCACGTCATACGAGATGCTTAGCATGCTCGCACAAGGGCCGCTCCCTCTCTCAAGCCTCCACAACCCCTGTCCAAACCTGCAGTCATCCCGCGACTGCCGTTCCTACGACCTCTCGCTCTGCTCTCTTGATGAATCCGAGCGCTCAGAGGCGGTGAGTTTCGCCGGAGAGACCATCGAGCAAGCCGCACTGGTGGGTGCACGTGCCGTGGTGCTGCACATGGGACACGTACCCGTCGGCAAGTCCATGCAGCGGCGACTGCACGCTCTGTGGCACCAGGGACAGATGGACTCGGAGGAGTACCTGAAGGTAAGTCAGCATCTCCTCGCGCTGCGGGGCGCCAACCAACGCGCCCACGTGGAGCGAGCTCTGCAGACCCTTCGCGAGCTCGAGGATATCGCGCGTCCGAGGGGAATCCTGCTCGGGCTGGAGACGCGGCACAACGTTCACGAGATACCAAACCTGGACGAGATGGAGTTACTGCTTGCGGAGTCCGACCCCGCAGTGGTGGGATACTGGCACGACACAGGCCATGCAGAGACACAGGAGCGGCTCGGATTCGCCGGGCACCAGGACTGGCTCCAGCGCTACTCGGGCCGTCTGATTGGCATCCACCTTCACGACGTCAACAGCGAGCGCGACCACCAGTGCCCGGGAGCAGGGCAGCTTGACTGGGAGATGGTTGCGCGCTACCTCCCGGACGCAGCCATTCGAGTGTGCGAGATAGGTGAATGGAACGAGGAGTACTGCGCGGCAGGATTGCCCCCGCTCCTGGACAGCATGGGCATGCTCGCCCGTGGCAGCTCACGCGAGCCCACGCGGACCCCGGAAGCACCTGCAACCTGACAGCCGAGCCCCTGCTCACACGCACGGAACTGCCAACATCCCCCCGCACACACCGAGAACCGGTGTGATTGCGGAGCTACAACCCCTTCACTCCCACGCCGACTACGAGGCAGCCAGTAGCTCGACGGCTTTCTTACCCGCCTCGCGCGCACCCGTCTCGATAGCATGACTGAGGTACTTCTTGAAGTCCAGGAACTTGCCAACCCCATCGATGACGGCGTCGGGCACCTTGGAATCCTTGAGAACGAAGGTGTGCATCTCAGGTCCCAGTCGTTTGCGTATCTCGTCGAAGGGAATGCTACCCTCCAGGCCTGCGGCCGAAGCCCTGAGCTTCTGTTCGGCCGCCGTCAGTGCCGAGTGTCGCGATTCAAGGTCGGCGTGCGCCTTCCTCAACTCATCGAGCTGCCCGGCAAGGCCATCCCTCTCCGAAATCACGGCAGTCTTCTCGCCCTCGAGCGTCTCTATCCTCGTGCCACGCTCCGCCACCTGAGAGCGCAGGTCATCAGCAGCGGTGCGATACTCCTCTCTCAACGCGCCGAGTTCGCCCTCGTATCGACCGACCGTGTCAGCTTTCTCCTTCTGCTGATCAGCGATCTGGGACTCATACTTCTGGACCAGTTCCGATTTCTCCTTGTTGAGGGCGGAGGTCTGTGACTTGAGGTGCTCGACACTAGACAGCCGGTCAACTACTTCCTCGTAGTTCGATTTCAGCTCTTCATAGTCGCCACCAACGACATCGGCCACCTTATGAACGAGCGAGTCGTAATTGGTCCGCTCATGGTCGCGCTCGCCCGCCACAGTGTCCACATGCTCCTGCATCTGGTCGAGCTCTTTGGTGTACTGCTGGTGAAGTGCGCTGTAGGTCATCAGCGCCGACACCTTGGCAACCGAGTCAGCCCTGCCCTTGATGTCAAAGGGGCCAAAGACGCGGTCGGTGGCCTTGTCCACGCCGCTGAGTTGGGTCTTGTACTCCTTCAGCACCTTGTTGACGACGGGGTCAAGCCCGAGTTGAGAGTAGAGCCTCTCAGCCATCCGTTGCTGCTGCAGGTCCATGCTGGAGAGGCTGATGTCCTCGACCTTCACGATCTGGGTGTTATCAAGGTTGTTGTTCTCTTCCATGCGCAGGTCCCTCCCTTTGGCCTGTATTGGTAGAACGTCACCTCGCCATGGCGAGTTTATGTGACCGCCCCAACCGCACAATATCACAGGAGGGTAGGCCGCCAGAAGGGCAGCAACCGGAATGCCGGGAGGCTGCGACAGTAATCCAGGCCCCCTGACTAGGAGCCTGTCGGAGTAACAGCCCCCTTGGTATTGG
>JAUVYD010000183.1 GCA_030603265.1 Dehalococcoidia bacterium | reverse complement strand
GGACTAAAGGTTTCGGATTGTGTTCCGCTGTCCGCGGCGGCGCTGTTGCTGACGCCGGCCATCGCGAGACCTCCCAGCAACAACCCCACAATCAGGACACCTCGCACAGCATCTCGCAGCATTCCTCTCTTCACAATCCGCCTCCTTGTGTGCCGGTGCTGCTGCTTCATAGAACTGCCATCCGGGCAGCCTCAGGAAGCACCCTCAGGGGGAGCCGGGCTTCGTTTCGCGACACGGTCTCGGCGTCGGCACTGTTGCTTGCGGCCGATCCGCACCCTCTCCTTCTCCTCTTCCGGTCTTCCGACGCAACGCCAACCCTTCCTCCCTGTACAGGCGCTCCGTTCGTTCGTGATTGAGCGCCAGCTGGTCTCAGTCCGCCGCATCGGTAGATACGAACCAGAAGTCCGCCGCCTCTCCTGCGCCAGTTCACGCGGCCGCCCAAGCAGCGCGCCGCGAGCATGGGAACCTGCGCACTCGGCTGCGTTCATCTTCCTGGGGAGCTGCGGCTATGAGAATTACATGATGCTCGCATACGACTCCTGTCGCTGTCAATACCCTGTACTCGTCGGCTCTACACTCTTGAGTGTGATGGAAGAGGGATCAGTTGAAAGCACCCGCTTTCCTCTGTAGCTTTGGGTAAGGAACAACTCAAAGAAAGGAGGAGAAGCAGGTGCGGGATGATTCTATCACCGTTGAATTGGGCCTGCCCGAGCTGAGAGTACGAGATGAGGAGGAGACGGCTTACGGAATCAGAGTGCAGGTGGAGTATCGGCAGAAAGGGGTGGGGTGCCCTGGTTGTGGCGGGAGGACGGCGGGAGTGCATAGCAGGCGGCTGCAGGTGAGGCGGGGCAGGCGGGTGTGGGACAAGCCTGTGTACTTGGTGCTGAGCAAGCGGCGGTTTCGCTGTCTCTCCTGTGGAAAGGTATTCACAAGAGCCTGACATTGTCTTTGGAGCGAGGAAGCGCACCAGCCAGCGCTTCCGTAGTTATCTGGGACGAGAGGCGATAGACCAGCCGGTGCGTCATGTGGCCAAGAAGGAGGGAGTGGGCGAGACGCTGGTGCGGGGTTGTGTGACCGAGGAAGCAAGACGACTGCTACATGCGCGAGTGAGTCCTCGCCCGGTCACGGTCCTGGGGCTGGACGAGTTCTCCATCAGGAAGGGGCAGGTGTACGACACCGCGATAGTAGATCTGGAGCACAAAGAGGTCATGGGAGTGGTCAGCGGACATCGACAGCAGGAGGTGGCTGCGTTCTTCACTGCCCTGCCGCACGCGGAGGAGGCACGGGTAGTGGTCATGGACATGCATGAGCCGTTCCGCCAGGCGGTGGCGCTCTGCTTGCCGCAGGCCCGGGTGGTAGTGGACGAGTTCCATGTGCTGCTGCACGTTCACCGTGCACTGGATCAGGTCCGCACCAGCGTGGAACCACGGCAGGGCAAGCGTGGCGATCTGTTCCGTGCCCGGTATCTGCTACTGACAGCGGCGGAGCGGTTGTCGCCGGAGTCGCGCGCCAGGCTCATGGCGCTGCTGGGGCGCTATCCCCAACTGCGTCGCGCGTGGTTGCTCAAGGAGTCCTTCAGAGCCTGGTATCGCTCTCGTGACAGGGAAGCGGCGGAGGCCATGTTGACCCGGTGGGAGGAGTCAGTCCGGGAGCAAGGCCCTGCCCCGTTCCAGGCACTCTTCCCCATGCTGCGGCTCTGGAGGCAAGAGATACTCAACTACTTCGACTATCCCTACACCAACGGCTTCCTCGAAGGCAAGAACAACCGCATCAAGGTCATCAAGAGAACGGCCTATGGATACCGCAACCCAATCAACTTCAGATACAGAATCATGCTTAGCAACAGACAGGAGGTTCAGCCTATTGCTGCATGAGGACCGTCACACTTATTGACGTAGAACCTACTCGTCATGTAGAAGGTCTACGATTCTGTCCTCCCCTAAGGGTTCAGCGACAAGGGCGCGATGCTTGGATTCGACGAATTCGGTGGGCTATAGTAGTGCGAGAAGGAGGGGTCAACTCATGGCAGAGCTGTTCGAACCCACGGTACTCAATGGAATGGTGCTGCGAAATCGCTTCGTCCATTCTGCAACCAATGAAGGGATGGCGAACGCAGACGGTTCCGTCAACGAGCGGTTGATACGCTGGCAGGAAGAGGTGGCGAAGGGTGAAGTCGGCCTTATCATACCCGGCTATGCCTACGTGAGCGAACAGGGCAGGTCGAGGGTAGGACAGATGGGAGTGCACAGCGACGAAATGATACCCGGTCTCGCAAGAATGGCAGAGGCTGTTCACAGGCACGGGGCCCGTATTGCGCTGCAGATTCAGCACACAGGCTGCAACATGTACGTGCCCCCGACGACCGGATACGCCCTCGGCGCATCGGACATCAAGGTCACCGATATTCCATGTCGGGCGATGACGAAGGAGGAGATTGCGCAGACGGTTTCGGACTTCGCCGCCGCAGCGGTCCGGGTGAAGAAAGCCGGCATCGACGCCGTGCAACTTCATGCCGCGCACTCGTACCTGCTGTCTCAGTTTGTCTCACCATACTTCAACCACAGGGCAGATGAGTACGGCGGCTCGCTTGAGAACCGGGCGCGTTTTGGGCTTGAAGTGCTGCGGGCAGTCCGTTCTGCGGTAGGTCCTGATTTCCCGATACTGATCAAGATCAACTCCGAGGACTTCCTCGATGGTGGCTTCCCTCTGGGCGAGATGGCGCCCTACGCGCTCATGCTCGAAAGAGAGGGTATCGACGCGATTGAGGTGAGCGGAGGGACGCATTTCAGCGACCCGAAGTACTTCTGCTCCCGGCCGACCGGCACAGTACCGAGAGAGCAGGAGATTTACTTCAAAGAGGCTGCGGAGTTGTACAAGCGCGAGGTCAAGGCGCCGCTCATACTGGTCGGTGGCGTACGGTCTCTTGGAGTCGCCGAAGGTGTCGTGAAGACCGGGCTGGCTGACTACGTGGCACTGTGCCGGCCACTGATACGAGAGCCGGACCTCATCAAGCGCTGGCGCCTCGGTGACACTCGGCCGGCGACGTGCATATCCTGCAACCTGTGTTTCGGCCCTGTCCGTGCCGGCGAAGGCCTGTACTGCGTGGCTCTTGAGAAACAGCGTCAGAAGGAGGCCGCGTAGACACCGGACGGCGAGCTGTCGGTCCCGAGCGCGGCGACGATGTCGACTGCAACGTGAACCGGGCATGCGGTCGAAGTGTCCTGTGTTACGACGCCGGCGTCCTCAAGGCGGGAGAGCGCCCGACGCGCGGCCCCGGCAGTCAGTCCGAGGAAGTCCGCCGCAGCATCGGTGCTGACTACGGGATGCTGGAACAGCATCTTCAACAGGCGGAGGGCATCGTCATCCATGGCCTCTGCTTTGGCGTGACTCACGTTCTGAGCATAGAGGCGGAGCAGGCGGTGCACGCACGTGGTGGTGTCATTGGCGGAATCCGCGATACCGTACAGGTAGAACGAGAGCCACTCATCCCAGCTCCCGCGCTGACAGACGTCCAGCATCCGGTGGTAGAACTCGATTGATTGCCGCTCGAGGAAGCGGCCGATGAAGAGCATGGGGGAGTCCGTCTTCTCAAGATGGTGCAGATAGAGCGGTGTGAAGAGAAGTCCCGCGGCCGCGTTCATGTTCAGGAACGGGTGGATGACCGTCAGCTGATAGTGAGCGAGCGCGACTCTCACAAGCGGTGGCAGTTCGCTTGATTCGTGGAGATAGCTCTCCCAGTTGTGCAGCAATTCCCTCATCTCGGCCACCGG
>JAUVYD010000093.1 GCA_030603265.1 Dehalococcoidia bacterium | reverse complement strand
GCCGGCCCATCTCTGAACATCATGCTCAAGCTGATGTCGGTGATTTCGCTGATGCTTGCACCCGTGCTCGTCAACTTCACCGGTATCCTCTAGTACGGAACAACACAAGACTTCCACAGGCGGACCCCCTGATAAAGGGGGTCCGCCTGTCGCTTGCACCCACGCGGACTCCCGCAGCGCTTTGTGGGCCCGTTCGGCCCGGTGCTACAATCAGCAAGGCCATGGCCACCGCAATCGTTGTGAGGGGCGCCCGCGAGCACAACCTCAAGAACATAGATGTAGTTATCCCGCGCGGCAAGCTCGTAGTAATCACCGGCGTCTCGGGCTCCGGGAAGAGTTCGCTCGCATTCGACACGATATACGCTGAGGGGCAACGCCGCTACGTCGAATCGCTTTCTGCCTACGCACGTCAGTTCCTCGGCCAGATGCGAAAGCCCGACGTGGACTACATCGAAGGGCTGAGCCCCGCTATCTCAATCGATCAGAAGGGCCCCGGCCACAACCCTCGCTCCACGGTCGGGACGGTCACTGAAGTCTATGACTACCTGCGACTCCTGTTCGCCCGCATCGGGCATCCGCATTGCCCGAACTGCGGACGGGAGATACAGCGCCAGACCGTGCAACAGGTAGTTGACGCCGCTCTTGAATTGCCTCAGGGCAGCAGGATAGTGCTGCTGGCTCCACTTGTGAAGGACAGAAAGGGGGAGCACCAGCAGGTGTTCCAGGACCTGCGCAGGGCCGGCTTCGTTCGAGTCAGGGTGGATGGGGACGTGCATGACCTGTCGGACGAGTTCCAACTTGATAAGAACCGGAAACACTCCATCGAGGCGGTCGTTGATCGTCTCGTTGTGGACTCCGGTGAAGGCGCTACCAGGCTTGCGGAGTCCGTTGAGACCGCGTTGAAGCTCGGCTCCGGCGTCGTTGTCGTCAAGGTCATTGATGGCGACGAGATGCTGTTCTCCGAGCACTTCGCGTGCGTCTACTGTGGCATCAGCATCGGCGAGATTGAGCCGCGTACGTTCAGCTTCAACAGCCCTCACGGCGCCTGCCCTTTGTGCACCGGCCTGGGAGTTAAGTGGGAGATTGACCCGGCTCTCGTTCTGCCGGACCGCAGCTTGAGCGTCACGGAAGGGGCTGTCTTCCCGTGGTCGCGAAGCGGAGCGATGTCAGTCTGGTACGCGAGCATGCTGGAGGCTGTTGCGGACAGGGGGGGGTTCTCCCTCTCGACGCCGGTGCGAGAGCTCTCCGAGGACCAGGTGAATACCATACTGTACGGGGACAATCGAGGCCCTGTCCTGGCAACGTATGACGGCAGAAACGGCCTCGTCCAGCGCTACACACGCTTCGAGGGAGTGATTCCCAATCTCGAGCGACGCTTTCGCGAGACTGATTCCGATGCGGCGCGGGCCGAGATCAGCCGCTACACGTCGTCGCACCCGTGTGGCGCCTGCAAGGGCAAACGCCTCAAGCCGGAGGTCCTGGCGGTGAAGATAGGCAACCTGAACATCATGGATGTGTCAGGGTTGTCCATCTCCTCAGCCCTCCGGTGGGCAGAGCAGTTGCCTGAGAGCCTCTCGGAGAGAGAGGAAGTGATAGCGCGACAGATACTTAAGGAGATATGCAGCAGGCTGGGCTTCCTGCGCGACATCGGCCTCAGCTACATCACGATAGATCGGGCGTCGTCCACGCTGAGTGGAGGCGAGGCCCAGAGGATTCATCTCGCAACCCAGATAGGGAGCGGGCTCACGGGCGTTCTGTACGTGTGTGATGAGCCCACCGTGGGATTGCACCCTGCGGACGACTCGCGCCTCATCAGGACGCTGGAGCGCCTGCGGGACCTCGACAACACGGTGCTCGTCGTGGAACACGACGAGGCGATGATGCGAGCCGCCGACCACATCATCGACATAGGACCGGGTGCGGGGAAGTGGGGTGGCGAGGTGGTCGCCACCGGGACCATCGAGGACATCATGGCCTGTGGCGCCTCGGCCACGGGCAACTATCTCAGTGGAGCCCGGCGGATACCGATGCCCTGCTCCAGGAGGATGGGCAACGGGAAAGAGATAGTCATCAGGGGGGCTCGAGAGAACAACCTCAAGGGAGTTGACGTCCACATACCGCTCGGGCGTTTCGTGTGCGTGACAGGCGTCTCAGGTTCCGGGAAAAGCTCCCTCATCAACGAAGTCCTGTACAAGCGGCTCGCGCGTGACCTTTACAGGGCGAAGGATGCCCCGGGGGACTGTGATGCCATAACGGGACTGGAGCACATCGACAAAGTCGTCAACATCGACCAGTCGCCCATCGGCCGAACTCCACGCAGCAACCCGGTGACGTACACCGGCACCTTCACTCCCATACGTGAGCTGTTCGCGCAGGTGCCCGAGGCGAGGGCGAGAGGATACAGCCCGGGCCGCTTCTCGTTCAATGTCAAGGGAGGCAGATGTGAGTCCTGCCAGGGAGCGGGGTTTGTCCAGATACCGATGCAGTTCCTCTCAGATGTGACTGTCCCTTGCGAAGTGTGCCGGGGCCGCAGGTACAACCGCGAGGCGCTCGAGATCAGGTTCAAGGGGAAGACGATTGCCGATGTCCTCGACATGACAGTGGAGGAGGCCGTCGAGTTCTTCGAGAACATCCCGCCTATCCGCAGGAGACTTGAGACCCTGCGTGACGTTGGCCTTGGCTATGTCTGCCTCGGTCAGCCGGCGCCCACGCTCTCCGGTGGTGAAGCGCAGCGTGTGAAGCTCGCGACCGAGCTTTCGCGCCGCTCCACAGGCAACACCTTCTATATCCTTGACGAGCCTACGACAGGACTGGCCTTCTCCGACATCGAGTGCCTGCTGCGTGTGCTGCAGCGCCTCGTCGATTACGGCAACACGGTACTGGTCATAGAGCATCACCTCGATGTACTCAAGAATGCGGATTGGATTATTGACCTGGGCCCGGGTGCCGGCGACGACGGGGGATGGGTCATCGCGACGGGGGAACCGGAGGAAATTGCTGAGAACAGCGGGTCCGTGACGGGTCGTTACCTGCGCCCGGTGATTACCAGGGGAACCGGGAACGCTGTGGCGCGCTGAGGACAATATGCGCGTTGGTAGCGCGCATGGATGGAGTCTGTGTGAGCTACGCCGGGCCACAGGAGCGAAAGGAGAGAGAATGGAAGACCTCGCAGTGTACCTCAACCCGACGGACACGATTGACTCGGAGAGTGAGCCTATCGTCCGTACTGCCGCGCAGCTCACCCGAGGATGCTCTACTGACTCCGAGAAGGCCGTGAAGCTCTTCTACTTCGTTCGGGACTCCATACCGTACAACGTGTACATGATTTCCATGTTCAGGGAGGACTTCGTTGCGAGTACCGTACTTGAAAGGGGAAAGGGGTACTGTGTCCAGAAGGCGGTATTACTGGCGGCGCTCGGCCGTGCAGCGGGCATACCCACGAGGCTTGCCTTTGCCAGCATACGCAACCACCGTATGCCCGCGCGTTTCGTGGAGAAGCTCGGGACGAACGTGTTCCCGCGGCATGGCTATAACCAGTTCCTTCTCGATGGGCGGTGGGTGAGTGCGGCGGCGACGTTTGACCGGGCTCTGTGCGAGAAGAACGGTCTCAGGACGGTGGAGTTCGACGGTGTGAACGAAGCCATACTCCCGCCGGTCGATGCGTCGGGCAACCCCTATGTCGAGTACGTGGAGAAGTTCGGTTACGAGGCTGACCTGCCGCTCGACTGGATAGTCAGCGCGATCTCCGGGGTCTGGGGTGCGGACAAGCGTCCCTGGCTCAGTCGCGAGCCCCGAGCAGAGTCAATCTAGGAGCCTGTCGGAGAAACAGCCCCCTTGGTATTGGTGCGAAGGGAGCAGCTCGGCCATGTCGCGCTGTCGACACGCCACTCATTATCAGCAGACACCGTCGAGTCCCCTGGTGTAGGGGCGGACCTCTGGGTCCGCCCGCCACGGGTTTGCGCACCGTCGGCGGTTGGCTGCACCAACACCTCCACCTGCATCCATCGCCCCCACCACGGGCAGGCGCAGAGGCCTGCCCCTACATTTCGCGCTTCGCGCACCAACCCTGTCCTACGCTGTGTAGCCTCACCGTCAGTGTGTTTATTCCGACAGGCTCCTAGGAGCCTGTCGGAGTAATGTTTTGCCTGAAGCTAAATGCCCCCGATTCTTAGGTTGCTCTAGCTTTGACTCAGGGATTACTCGTACACACTCCTAGAGGCGGGAGAGTCCGTTCACGACATCGCCCAGGTCGTTGAAGGGCTCGCAGGGGAGCCCGTTCCGCCGGTAGTAATCGAGGAGGTCGCCTGTGGCGAACACCGTGTGGGCGTGTCGCGACGCAAACGTGTCGGATACTCCATTGCCGGCATAGAGGACTCTGTAGCCCTGGCTCAGGAACAGCTTGATATAGGCCTCCTTGAAGCCGTCCTGAAGGACCGACCCATCGGGGCCTATGTACTCGACCTTCACTCCCCCGGGAGCGAAGGCGTTTTTCGCGGCGTGTACCTCGATACCTTTGATGCCCAGTGCCCGCAAGATCGCCTCGATGTAGAATTCGAGGCCGTTGCTCACTATCACGAAGCGGAACCCGCGATATGCACAGCGGTCCAGGAGTTCCCTGAAACCGGGCCGGATACGCACGTTCTGCTCCAGTGTGCTCAGCAGAACAGACTGGTCCACCCTGATCATCGCGAACGCGCGTGTGTTGAAATCGCCAACCGTGATCCTGCCTTCCTTGTACTCCTTGAGTATCGCCCGCCAGTCGCCTTCGGCGTATGCGTCGAGGAGGTAGAAGCTCGCGTCCTCATCCGTAATCGTGCCGTCGAAATCGCACTGAAATAGAGTTTTCATTGTCACATGCTTCTGGCCCGTCGCGGAGGCGGGCCGGAGGTTGATTGTAGCACAGGTGGAGTCGCGGCCCTACGTGGATAGTGTCAGGCTCACGGGGCAATGGTCGGAGCCCATGACGTCGGACAGGATTTCTGCTCCTGTGACGGAGCCGAGCAGGTTGTCACTCACGAAGAAGTAGTCGAGGCGCCACCCTATGTTCCTCTCGCGTGCCCTCGTGCGCATGCTCCACCACGTGTAGTTGCCGGGGTCTACGTTGAACAGACGGAAGGTGTCAACGAACCCGTGACCGGTGAGGAGGTCTATCCAGACACGCTCTATGGGCAGGAATCCGGAGGTCGTCTCGTTCTCCTTCGGATGGGAAAGGTCGATTTCAGTGTGGGCCGTGTTGACATCGCCACAGATTACGAGCTTCTCACCTTGCTCCCGCAGGCGCAGGATGTGCTCAAGGAAAGCGTCGTAGAAATCGAGCTTGTACTGCAGACGCTCCTCGTTCATCCGCCCGTTCGGGAAATACACATTGAACAGGGTGAATCCGGGGTAGGCCGCGACGAGCACGCGCCCCTCGGCATCGAATCGCTCGATGCCGAACCCCTTCGTCACGCGACGTGGCTCCACGCGTGAGAATAGCGCTACTCCACTGTAGCCTTTGCGCTCAGGGTGCTCCCAGTAGGCGAAGTAGCCCTCAGGGGGGGAAAGGGCCGGCGGCACCTGCTCCGGGTGTGCCCTGGTCTCCTGGAGACACAACACGTCGGGAGCCTCCTGCCGGAGCCAGTCGAGGAAGCCCCTTTTCTCCACGGCGCGTATGCCGTTGACGTTCCAGCTCAGCAACCTGACGGTGCGCATGTCTTGTTCGTAGAGTAGCAGCTTCAAGAAGACGTCTCAACGCCTGACTGTGGAAATGAAGACGGTCTACGATTCTGTCAGTCTGTGGTGTTGTGGGTTGTCGGTCGGGGGTAATCCAGGTTTTCTGTAGGGGCGATGCATGCGTCGCCCGTAGGGCAGTGATTCCTCCAGGGTTGTGGTGAATTCTCGACCGTTGTGTCACGACCAGGCGACGGGCCAGGCATGCCAAGCCCCTACATTTGGAACCGCCACCCGCCCTCGCTACTACGGGCGGACCTCTGTGTCCGCCCTTCGTATCTACATCGCGAACCACCGCGATGTCTCCACGGGCAGCCCCGTATCGAGCACGCCGCGTCCGGGTGTTCGGTGAGGGCCTGCGACTGGCGGGCCGCTGTTGCTGTCCAGCGATAATGTCCGCTTGTGCGGCCTGCGGTCCAGTCACCTTCGCCCGGTGGCGACACAGACACAGACCGACCGTGGCGGCCGAGGGCATGGCTGTGGTTCGTGACGTAGGGGCGGACCTCTGTGTCCGCCCGTCGGAGGAAGGGTGGTTGCCGAGGTGCTCCGTTGTAGATACCGTGCACCATGTCAAGCTGCCGCAGCTATGGAAGGGTCGAAGGGTCGTCCGCTTCTGAGCACGCCAAAGATGATATGAACGAGTTTGCGCATGATTGCTCCGACAATAACCATCTTGGATTTTCCGTTTGCC
>JAUVYD010000192.1 GCA_030603265.1 Dehalococcoidia bacterium | reverse complement strand
CCCGGCCCTGGGCCGGAACGTAGGAAACGGTGAATGTGACAACCTTGCCATTGCCCTTGAGCTGGACGGCTTCGAGATTCGTCGAGCCGCACTCCTGGCACGCTATCTTTGGCGGGCAAGTGTACTTGCCGCAGTCATTGCACTTCAGCCCCATGATTCGGCCCTTCTTGAGCGCCCTGTTGTATTCCTTGAACGTCAGTTTGTAGTCCATAGCTCGTCTCCTCTCCGGCTCCTACCATCCCTTCTGGAGCACCATGTTGCAGAGCACGCCGTCGCCGCCAAGGGTGTCGGTAAGACCTATCTTGACGTCCTCGACCTGTCGCTCCGGCTCCACCTGGCCTCGCATCTGGTGCACGATATCCACGACCTGCGATGCGCCTGTGGCGCCTATGGGGTGCCCCTTGGATTTCAGGCCGCCGGAGATGTTGATGGCGACCTTGCCGCCGCGGTCCGCCTGGCCGGTCTCCCAGAGTTCACCGCCTTTGCCGAATTCCGCGAAGCCGAGGCTCTCTGCGGCGATGATGCTTGCGATGCTGAAGCAGTCATGCAACTCGCACACGTCAACGTCGTCCGGTCCGATTCCCGCCATGTCGTATGCCTGTTTGGCCGAGACCTCACGGGCCCGGATTCTGGGCGCGTAGTCCTTCTGTGCACTGAGCTTGCCGGAAGAAGCCTGCCCGATGCCTGTGATGTACACAGGCCTGTCGGTGAGCCTTTTCGCGACGTCCTCCGAGGCGATTATCATCGCCGCGGCCCCGTCCGAGAAGGGACAGCAGTCAAGGAGTTGCAGCGGGCTGCACACCATGAAGCCTTTCAGTACGTCGTCAACAGTTATCTCTTTCTGGAACTGGGCGTACTTGTTGTGAATGCCGTATTTGTGCGACTGGACCGAGACCTGCGCCATCTGCTGCTTCAGTCTGTCGAGCGAGACGCCGTACTTCGATGTGTAGAGGTGCGCGAGCATTGCGAAGAACCCGGGGAAGGTGAGTCCCACGGGGTATTCGTAGTGAGCATCGTGGCACATGGCGAAGGTGCGGGTCGCGAGCGGTGTGCCCATCTTGGCCGATGTCTCGACTCCGCCGGCCAGCACGATGTCATAGAACCCCGAGGCCACCCACATGAACGCGTCCCGTATCGCAAGGCTCGCCGAGGCACACGCTCCCTCGAATCTGGTTGCCGGAACATTGGTGGCTCCGATGTCGTCGGCAATGTATGACTGGACCATCGCCTGCCCCTCTGAGAAGTCGCCCAGCACGTTGCCCAGATATATCGCCTGCACGTCCTTGGACGTGAGGCCGGACTCGATGATGGCGTCCATCGCGGCTTCACCAAATAGCTCGACAGACGACTTCTCTGCTGCGAAGGTGAACGGCGTGTGTCCTACACCTGCTATTGCTACTTTCCTCATAGATATGAACCTCCTTCTGGCTTGCCGGTGCCATTATACCAGCACGATTGGCGCTCACGACAGTGAGCAGGGAGATGGCGCTCCGGCGGAAGAACTATTTCATTCCCAGGACCTGGCGAGCGATGGCCCATCTCTGCATCTCGGACGTGCCTTCGTATATCTCCGTGACCCGCTGGTCACGCGAGAATCTCTCGACGGGCGTGTCGCGACTGTAGCCATAGCCGCCGAATATCTGAACAGCCCGGTGACAGATCCTCCCCGCTGCCTCACTCGCGTAGAGCTTCGCCATTGCGGACTCCCGTATGGCCAGATCGCCCTGGTCGATGAGACTTGCGGCGCTGTAGGTGAGCAATCGAGCCGCCTCCAGTTCCGTGGACATGTCCGCTATCATCCACTGGATCGCCTGCAGTTGTCCCAGTGCCTTGCCGAATGCCTGCCGCTCCTTCGCGTACCGCACTGATTCATCGTAGGCTGCCCTGGCGATGCCGAGCGCCTGTGCGGCAATGGCCACCCTGCTCCTGTCGACGGCTTCGAGAGCGATTCGAAGGCCATGTCCTTCCTTTCCGAGAAGGCCCTGTCGAGGAATGACGCAGTCGTCCATCACGATCTCAGTGGTGGAGCTGCAGTGCTGTCCTGTCTTCTTTTCCTTCTTGCCTGTGGACAGACCCGGTGCGTCTTTGTCTATGACGAAAGCGCTGATTCCGCGATGCCCTGCCCCCGGGGCCCTGGTGGCAAGCACGACGCCGAAAGAGGACTCCTCTCCATTGGTGATGAAGGTCTTGGTGCCGGAAAGCGAGTATCCGTCCTTTGTTGCCCGATAGCGCGTCTGCATGGGGCCGACGTCGCTTCCGCCACCCGGCTCGGTGAGCGCGAAGAACGCGATTTCTCCCCTTGCGCAGCGAGGGACGTATTCGTTCTTCTGTTCTTCGGTGCCGTGCTTGCAGATGCCGTCCATGGCGATACCACAGCTCACGAGGAACGCGACAGCAAGCCCGGCCGACCCGTACGCCAGTTCCTCGGTCGCGATGCAGAGCATCGTCTTGCCGCCGCCACCGCCGCCGTACTCCGCGGGAAGTGACATCCCGCAGAGCCCCAGTTCTGCCAACTGGCGCCACGTGTCCCATGGGAATCGTACTTCCTCCTCCCATTGAGCGGCGTGAGGAATCACCTCAGAGCCGACGAAGTCCCGCGCCGCAGCTCTGAAGAGCCTCTCCTCTTCGCTGTGTTCGAAATCCATCGCCACCTCCTTCTATCGGTCGGGGTCTACGTTCTCGGGCATTCTGGAGAGGTCAATCAGGCATTTGGGGCAGAAAGCACAGCGCTTGGCGTCTGTGTCATGCAGAGTCTGAGAGTAGTGCATAACGCACGTGAAATCCTGGCAATGGACGAGATCGAGAACGTGCCCTGCCTCGTGGAGTACCTCCTTGCAGGCTCGCTCCAGCAGAGCCTTCTGCCTTGCAGCAGGGGACCCGGATACCGATTGGAGTCGGTGCAGCGACACGACGCCTGTGCGACGCTCGGGCATTGCGTGGCCGTACACGAAGTCCAGGCGCGGCACCGTGAGGTCATAGTCGGTGATTCCTACGGTCAGAATGTTGTGCCATTCGCCCTCGGGGAGGAGCAGAAGGACATCACGCGCGTCGACTTGTCCCTGCTGGTTGCCGCACGGCTGGCAGGTCAAAGGGGGAGAGGTCTTGATTGTCCAGGGGACGATGCGCCGAAGGCGGGCGGCGACTTTCTTGACGAGCGGAGTGGGCGCGTTGTCCAACGGCACGAGCGTCAATCGCACTGCAGAATCCCTCTGAGCCATTCCCGCAGTTCCAACAGTACTACGTGTCGCGTCTCCGGTCGGACGACACGAATTCGGACAAACGGGCTTGCCTTGAGTCCATCTGCCACGGGATGGGAGGCGCTGAGTATCGTTCCGAGCAGAGGCTTTGCGCTCTGCGATGCGAGTCCGAGCGCGTCCACGAACTCCTGACACAACAGCTCCATCTTGCCTATCTCATCGACAACGATGAGGTCGGCGCTCTCGATGGCGTTGTGGAGGGAGGGAACTGCGATATCCTTCAATGCGTCGAGGTGCACACCGTATCGTCCCACGCGCGGCGAGCCGCGGAAGTCCGCATGGGCAAAG
>JAUVYD010000082.1 GCA_030603265.1 Dehalococcoidia bacterium | reverse complement strand
CCGGCAGCCGGAATGCCTGCTTCCAGACACAGCTCGCGAACCTCCGCCTCCCTCTTCTTGCCCTCCGCGCCGGTCTCTCCGAAGCCTGCAGTGATGATGATGAGGCTGCGGGCGCCTGTGGCAATGGCATCCCTGATGGCTGTGACGACGAAAGGCGCTGGGATGACGATGAAAGTAAGGTCGACGGGCTCGGGTATGTCCCTGAGGGACCTGTACGCCGTGCGGCCGAGAACGTAGTCGGCGTTCGGATTCACCGGGTAGACGCGTCCTGCAAAACCCCCCTGAATTATGTTGTTGAGGACCCCGTATCCCCACTTGGCGGGGTCATCCGAGGCGCCGACCACGGCGACCGATTGCGGCCGGAACATGTACTTCAGGCTG
Source organism: Dehalococcoidia bacterium (assembly GCA_030603265.1). Classification (GTDB taxonomy): domain Bacteria; phylum Chloroflexota; class Dehalococcoidia; order GIF9; family AB-539-J10; genus SKVJ01. The sequence goes on along the minus strand of JAUVYD010000082.1, from coordinate 6,515 downwards.
TTCATTCAGAAGTCCTCCTCAACGGGCGCCTTCGCACACGTTCAGCGCCGCACGACACTGTCGGAGGCGCGCTGTGAGACTCAAGTTCGGCCTTCCTTGGGAGGGGCCGGCTGCCGCGTGTTGAATGCGATACCGATACAGGGGCAATTCTGATGGAAAGGGCCCGTGGGGTCAAGCCTCGCACGCGAGCGTGGCCGGATGGCAGTCCGGGGTCAGAGGGAACGCCGAGTCAACAGGGGCTACAACCGACTCGCTTGAGGTAGTCGCCGTACTGTTGAAGGCCGGCCATGACCTGGCCCACCTCCTCCGGGCTCCTGTAGACAGGAATACGTGCGGTCATTCGCTGGATGACCTCCACGCCCTCGGGGCGGGCGCCGTAGCAAAGGAGGACGGGCTTGCCGGTCTCGTGCTGCATGCGTTCCAGCTCCCTGATTGTGTGCTCCGCAGGAGGGAAGGGGAGGGATGGCAGGGCGGCGATGGCGCCGTCGATCATGTCCTGCTGGAGCGCCAGTTCGGCACACTTCAGCAGCGGCGCGGGGCGCAGGTCCGCGGCAAGGTCGACAGGGTTCCTCACCGAGGCATAGGGCATTGTTCCTGCCTCGTGGCGCATGCGCTGCTGGAGTTCGTCGCTGAACGTGGGAACCTCAAGCCCGTGCTCCTCCAGGTAGTCCGTGACCGCCACTGCGAACCCCCCACTCGCTCCGACCGCAGCGATACGTGGCCCCTTGAGCGGAGGTTGCATCGAGAGGGCCATTGCCGTATTGAGCAGGTCCTGTGTGCGCGTGACCTCGACGACGCCGCACTGGCGGAAGACTGAGCTGTACACTGCGTGGGAGCCGGCCATTGCGCCAGTATGCGACGCGGCGGCCATCGAGCCCTTCTGCGTGCGACCGAACTTCATGACAACGACAGGCTTCCTCTTCGTGACCTCCTTCGCGACGCGGGCGAACTTCTTCCCGTCGCGGAGGCTCTCGATGTAGCCCATGATGACGTGTGTGTCAGGGTCATTCCCCAGGTACTCCAGGTAGTCTGAGAACGTTGTCACCGCCTCGTTGCCGCTGCTGATGAATGCGTTGAAGGCCACTCCCATCCGAAGGCCGTAGTTGAGCGTCGTGATGCCGTACGTGCCACTCTGGGAGATGAAGGACAGGTGTCCCGGCTCGCTCTGCAGAGACGCCATTGTGGCGGCCAGATGTACGGGGAAGGAGCATATGCCCATGCAGTTGGGGCCGACCGCAGGTATGTCGGCCTCCCGGCAGATTGCGTGGATCTCTGCCTCCATCTGTCTGCCCTCATCTCCGGTCTCGCCGAAGCCCGCCGTGATGATGACGAGGCTGCGAACCTGTGCTGCCACGGCGTCTCTCACGGCGTTCACGACCAGCCGCGCCGGGATGACGATGAAGGCGAGGTCGAGGCGCTCAGGGATGTCGGCCAGCGAGCGGTAGCTCTTGAGGCCGAGGACGGTGTCGGCATTCGGGTTTACCGGGTAGACACGGCCCCGGTAACCGGCCTCCACGATGTTTCTCAGGACTTTGTGCCCGTACTTGTCCTCGTCATCCGATGCTCCGACCACAGCCACCGACTGCGGGCGGAAAAGGTGCTCAAGGTTGCTCATGGCGTGACCTCCCGAACGTCGTAGTTTGTCTGTCACGAGCAGTCGTGTCAACAGGTCGGAGCAGGGCTGTAGATGGTCTACGATTCTGTCCTCCCCTAAGCGTTCAGCGAAAATGTCAGCATGCAGGAGATGGAGACGTTGAACATGAAGGGGTGGAAGAGGTCGATGGCCACGAGACCAATCGTAACTGTAGGGGCGCGGCATGCCGCGCCCGTAGGGCAGTGTGTCGTTCAGGGCTGTGTTGGCCTTTGCGATGCTGTGTGACGACAGGGCGACGGGCCAGGCATGCCATGGCCCCTACAGAGAGGCCACCCGTCCCTCCGGGCAGGGACGGAGCCCTGCCCCTACATTCGGACCGCTCCGCGCCCATCGGGCACGTGGAAGCGTGAATGTTCGACGTGTCCGTGGGAAAGAGGAACCCGGCGTTGGTTGTGCACTGTTGCCGTGACTTTCATCGGCCACCGGGCCGTTCGCGAACTGCCCCTACATCCGAACCCTTCCCATCGACACTGGGGCAAGGCACGAATCTATCGCAGGGGCGAGTTTCAAACCAGACAGACGCAGTCCACGTGCCGCCACCGGGCGAAGGTGACAGGACCGCTGACCTCCCAAGAGGACGTTTTCGCTGGACACCAACAGAACGCGTGCCTCTTGACGCAGAAAGAAACGGCTTCCCATGAGGGAAGCCGTCGGGCCAGTGCTGCTCACACTGGCGCTGTTGCCTCGATTATCAACAAACACCCTCGGTTCGTCAAGCGCGCGAGCCACGGGGTTCCTGTCCGGGAAAAGTGCCGGTCTTCATTCTGTAGTCCGCGTACCGGCAGAGACCGGCCATCACCTGGGAGACTTCCTCCGGAGTAGCGTAGACCGGCAGTGTTTCCGTCATGCTCTGGATAAGCTCCGCTCCGCGTCGGCTCGCGTAGTAGCAGAGCAGCATCGGCTTGCCGCTCTCGCGCTGCAAACGCTCGAGCGTTCTGATGTTCTCCTCGGCCGGCGGCAGAGGCCACGACCATAGCCCCATGATTACTGAGTCGACCTCGTCAGACTGGAGCAACAGCTCGATGCACTTGAGGAGTGGGGCTGGCCGGACCTCCGCGGAGAGGTCCAGGGGGTTCTTGACGGAACCGAAAGTTGGGACAGGCGCCTCGCGGCGCATCCTCTGCTGCAGTTCCTCGCTGAGCACCGGCAGCTCAAGGCCCTGCTCCGCTAGATAGTCGGCTGCCGCCACTGCGAAGCCTCCGCTGATGCCCGCGACTGCCACGCGCCTCCCCTTCGGGAGCGGCTGCGTCCGGAACGCCATCGCGGTGTTGAGGAGGTCCTGGGTACGCGTGACCTCGATGACACCTGACTGCCTGAACGCGGCGCTGTAGACCTCGTGGGAGCCTGCGAGGGCGCCGGTATGTGATGCGGCGGCTCGCGTGCCTGCCCCTGTGCGGCCGAACTTCATCACGATGATGGGCTTCTTCTTGGAGACTTCCTTCGCAACGGGCACGAAGCGGGCGGCATCCTTGAGGCTCTCGATGTAGCCGATGATGACACGCGTAGAGGGGTCCTCACCGAAGTACTCGAGATAGTCCGAGAACTTCGTCACGGCCTCGTTGCCGCTGCTCACGAACTTGCTGAAGCCGACTCCCGCGGTGAGCCCCTGGTTCAGGGTGCTGATGCCGTACGTACCGCTCTGCGAGATGAACGACGTGTCGCCCGGCTCTCCCTTGATGCGGTCCATGGTCATCGTGCCGATGATGTGGGAGGAAAAACAGACAACGCCCATGCAGTTCGGGCCGACCGCCGGTATTCCTGCTTCCCTGCATAGCTGCGCTATCTCTGCCTCCGCGGCAAGGCCTTCCTCGCCCAGTTCGCCGAAGCCGGCTGTGATGATGACGATGCCTTTGACCCCTGCCGCGATGCAGTCTCGGACTGCGCCGAGAACCAGCTTCGCGGGTATGACGATGAAAGCGAGTTCAACGCTCCCCGGCAGATCCTGCATGGATGGATATGTGCTGCGCCCGAGCACCTCGGGAACGTTCGGGTTCACAGGGTAGACTGGCCCCTGGAAGCCGGCATCGAGGATGCTTTGCATCACGCGGTTGCCGTACTTCGTGGGGTCGTCCGATGCGCCTATGACCGCGACGGTGGCGGGCTCGAACAAGTATGAAAGGCTGCCCATGGCTTGATACCTCTCCCCTGGCGATGGCGACTCAGGGCGCCATGCAATCAGCAGTGCCGGGCTCGTGGAGCTGCCACTCTCCCCAATCGAGCCGCAGGCCATATCCTACTACACGAGCGCGGTTCAGCGAAAACCAGCGTAGAGGTGTATAGCGTGAGCTTGCTGGAGGGTCTTGTTGATGGAGGGCGCTGTCACAAGCCGGCGTTTCCAGGAGGTCGCGGAGCGTGATGAGCCGGATTGAGGGTGTCTCGGCGCGGAGAAGCCAGTCAGCCGGCGGAGTGACCATGGAGCGCTCCGCGGGGTGTGTTTGCGATGGTGACAGTGGTCAGCCGAAGAGCTTCCGCATGCCGCGACCCGCGGCCTTGCCGGTCGCGCGCTGGGCGACGCGGCGTCCCACCTTCCCTTTCTTCACCGCGTTGACATCGCCCATCAGCTTCGCAATCGCGTACAACCATCCTCGTGTGCCCACTTCTTCCCTCCCTGCGCTGCCTGTTACGACCTGTCGTCCCTATTCTAGACCCTGCCCTCGTGCTCAGGGAAGAGGGTGGCGTTCTTGCCTGGATTGGGCGAGAGTATAATTCGAAGCCAGGCCGCAAACTCGATTGGCGGCGGACCATCTCTACTCAGGAGGGTACGGATGCCACAGAAGGTAAGCAGGACTGAGATACTCATCGGGTTTCTTGCGGTGCTCTCAATATTCCTCGTGGTGCTTGGCAACGCCATGCTGCAGAAAGGACGGTTTCCGATTGGTGTCTACACGGTGGACCTGTTCATCTGTGGCGTGTTTGCCATGGACTACATAAAGCGTCTGCGGGCGAGTAATTCAAGGCGGCATTTCGTCAAGCACAGCTGGTATGAGCCGCTTGCGATGATTCCGGCAATCGCGCTGCACCTGATTGCCGTGTTGCCGATACTCTCGGCGGGCCTGCGCGCGCTCCGCCTCGTACGGTTCGTACGAGTTGTGCTGGTTGCTGTCCGTCTCAGGCGCGTTTTCACGATTGCCGACAGGTTCGTCGACAGAAGTCGGCTGCTGTACGTTGTCGTACTCGTCACAGCGGTGGTGCTTGCGGCGGCATTCGCCGTTCTCACCATCGAGTTCCATGACCCGGCAAAAGCCCCATCAAGAACATCTCCGATGCCCTCTGGTGGAGCCTGGCGACGGTAACGACCGTGGGCTACGGTGACATCGTCCCTGCCAGTCAGCTCGGGCGCAGCATCGGCATGCTTCTCATGGTCGTCGGCGTCGGCGTGATGGCGGCGCTTATCTCGCAGGTGAGCGCCACGCTCGTGGAGTCGAGGATGGCGCGCAGCAAACAACCTGTCGAAACCCTGCCGGAGACCGATGTCGGTCGGCTCCAAGACGCAGTCGGGCACATCGGTGAGCTCTCGGATACGGAATTGGTCGTGCTGCTGAAGGAGATAGTCGCGGCGCACGGGCGAGGTCGTGTGCCGGAGGTCGGGTAACCCCGGGTGCTGGAAGCCGGGTCCGGGGAAGGGCTTCATGGGAGAGAATATCATGTCCGACAGCGGCGCCTTTGAGGACTTGAGAGTACTGATTCTCAACGTGGGCAGCTCCTCGCTGACGTTCAAGCTCTACCGTCACAGCGAAGTCCTCCTGAAGGGGAAGTGCCACAGGGTGGGAGTGAAGAGCACAGAGCCGTCGTTCGTCGAGTTTCACCATGGTGGGACCGATGTGCGCCGGGACGTCGAATTGCCGAACCACATCACCGCGACACGCTATGTGCTGGACTACCTGGACGCGAATGGGATGGTATTCGATGCGGCCGGCCACCGCTTTGGGGACGGCGGTGGCTACTTCGATCGCGGCACCGTGGTCGATACGGGTAGCCGACCGCTGCTGGACGAGTGCGCCCCCCTCGCACCGCTCCACAACGTGGCGGCACTGGCAATGATTGACCTGCTCGCAGAGAGGAATCAGGGTGTCCCTCAGTACGTGGTCTTCGACTCGACCTTCCACTCGGGGCTGCCGGAGCACGCGCGGGCCTATGCGCTGCCCCACGAGATGGCGGACAGGTACAGGAAGCACGGCTTCCACGGGCTCTCCTATGCGGACGTGCTGAAGAAGGCAACCTGGTACCTGGGAGAATCGCAGTTCAAGGCAGTTGCTCTGCACCTCGGCACGGGTGGCTCGAGCGCGTGCGCCATCGCGGACGGGCGCTCGGTGGATACGTCCATGGGCTACTCGCCCCTCCAGGGGCTTGTGATGAACACGCGCTGCGGTGACCTTGACCCCGGGATCCTCGTGGAGCTGGTGCAGCAGGGCTACTCGGCCTCCGACCTCACACAGTTCCTGCACCGTGAGAGCGGCCTCTTTGGTCTGAGCGGCGGCGTGTCGAGCGACATTCGCGACCTCATCGCCATCATGGAGAAGGACTCCCGGGCAAAGCTTGCCTTCGACCTTTACGTCTACCGCGTGAAGCAGTACATCGGGGCATACGCGGCCGCCATGAATGGGCTGGAGGTGCTCATCTTCACCGACGATGTCGGGCTGCGGGTTCCCGAGGTGCGAGCCGCCATATGCCGCGACATGGACTTCTTTGGCATCAGGCTTGATGGAGAGCGCAACGCAGCGGCGGACCCATCCATGATAGAGCCGCTGCACGAAGAGGGCTCACGAATCCGCATCCTCGCCGTACCGAACGACGAGGAGCGCGCCATCTACGCCGGGGGCATCGAACTGCTGGGGAAGGGTTGACCGGTGTCAGACACCGG
>JAUVYD010000115.1 GCA_030603265.1 Dehalococcoidia bacterium | reverse complement strand
CCCGGCCTGCCAGCCTTCCTGTATCGCTCCCGTATTGCTTCCACGTACTCTGTCACACTCGCTCCACTCATGCTCCTTTCAGTAACATCTTTTCTGACGCAATGCTACCCCCTTCGGTAACAATAATTATGAGGCAATTCGAGGACTTGGCTGGTGGTGAGACGAAGTGCTAGAATCTAATGACCTTTAATTCAACCCTGTGAGGTTGGCAAGGGGATTATGAGAGTCCTGTATCGTCTCAACCCTACCCGTAGATGTCTCCTCTTGCCTATCCTCCGGCAGGGGGTGTTGCCCTGACTGACAAATTACTCCTTGATGCTCCTGACATCGCGCGCGCCCTTGCGCGAGTGGCTCACGAGATCCTGGAACGCAATCACGGTGCCGGCAGTCTGGTTCTTGTTGGGGTGCGGACCCGTGGAGTGCCACTGGCGGAGCGGCTTCAGAAGGCGATAGGCACGTATGAGAGCCAGACCGTTGCTGTTGGAGCGCTTGACGTAGCCGCGTATCGCGATGATCTGCCTCATGATGGGGCCCACCGGCATGGCAGAGTAGCGGCAACCGTGAACGTACGTAGTGGTGGAGGGGCGTCAGATTCGGATGTGACGAATCCTATTGCTGCGGGAGACAGAGCCCTTGCTGCCCGCGCAGGTGGGAATGACCTGGCCCTGGCCATTGCTGAGATGGATGTAGTACTGGTGGACGATGTGCTCTATACGGGCCGGACGATTCGCGCTGCCATGGATGCACTGGTGCACCTCGGCAGGCCGCGGAGTATTCAGCTGGCTGTTCTTGTCGACCGCGGGCATCGGGAGCTGCCGATTCGTCCCGACTACGTGGGCAAGAACATCCCGAGCGCCCGGAGTGAGATTGTGCAGGTTCGCCTGCGGGAAACCGACGGCATTGATGCTGTGACCATCGTGGAACGGGATGCGGTGAATGGAGGTGGCGAGTGAATCGGGGTGAGATGATTGGTAGCGGGCTGGTGGGTCGAAGCCTGGCCGGCGTTGACGACTTCTCGAATGCGGAGCTGGCATATGTGCTCGCTGGTGCGGAGGAGATGGCGGAACACCGCGAGCGATACGCGTCAGCCTGCCGCGGCAAGATAATGGCCAGTCTCTTCTTCGAGCCCAGCACAAGGACCAGGTTGTCGTTTGAGACGGCGATGCTGAGACTGGGAGGACAACTGGTGAGCGCCGTGGACGTGGGGGCAACCTCACTGGCAAAGGGCGAAACGCTGGCGGACATGGCACGGGTTGTTGGCGGATACGCCGACCTGATAGTGATGAGGCATCCCTGGGAGGGCGCAGCGCGGGTCGTTGCGGACTACGCGGGTGTGCCGGTGATCAATGCAGGTGATGGTGGCCACGAGCATCCGACACAGACTCTGTGTGACCTGTATACGTTGAAGAAGGACCGGGGGCGACTGGAAGGGATACGCATCGCCCTGTGGGGAGACCTGAAATACGGTAGGACTGTACACTCGCTCACGTGGGCACTCGCACGATTCGGCGCGACGATTGTGTTTCGGCCCGGCGCGGGGCTTGCGGCGCCCGAGCATGTACTGAGCAAACTGGCGACTGACTATGGTGGTGAACTGGTCAGGGGAGAGCAACTTGTCCGGTCGGATGGTGAAGGAGTGTTGCCTGTTGACGCCATATATGTCACTCCTCGCAGCCCCCATCAACTTGCAATGCTGCCCCATATGTCCGCGCAGTTGGAGCTGGATCGGGGCGTTGATGCTCTGTATGTGACTCGCCTCCAGAAGGAGCGAATGCGGGTGGATGTGGGGGAGGGGCAGGCCACAGACTACCCCGTCGTGGACCGGCAACTGCTGCGCAAGAGGGGTTTCGAGCACAGCGTCGTGCTGCACCCGTTGCCGAGGGTCGATGAGTTGGCCCTTGAAATGGACTCCGATCCGCGAAGCCTGTACTTCAAACAGGCTCATCAGGGCGTTCCAGTCCGCATGGCGCTGATGGCTCTGCTTCTGGGGTGCATGTCGTCTGAGTTCTCCTTGACGAAGGCGCTTCCTGATGACTGGCGCCCCGTGGAACACATCGACTACAAGCACGATACGGGCGTTCGCTGTCCAAACGAGCGCTGCGTTGTGAACCAACCTTCGGAGGCTCGCTACCTTAGACCGCGTTTCAGGCTCATCCAGGGGTCGCCTCCCCGGCTGAGATGCGTGTATTGCGACCATGAGGTGTGCGCCGCGGCGATTGCGACTGCGGAAGCGTACGACGAGCCGGCCAGCCGCAGGAAGTACCATTCACCGACCAGCCGTTGGTCGAGTTTCATTCGACCCGAGAACCTTCTCGTGTTCGCGCGTGCCGGGGGCGCCGAAGCACGAGGGTTCAAACCGAGCGCGCAGGCACAGGTGAGCGAATAGATGTCGGACTCTATCGCCTTGCATGAGGTCCGGGTGATTGATCCACCCTCGGGAACCGACAAGGTGTGCAATCTCTTCATCGAGGACGGTGTGCTGTCTACCGTGGCTCACAATGAGAGTCAGAGCTACGTGCACATCGACTGCCGTGGGCTTGTCGCCGCGCCGGCCTTTGTCGACATCCACTGTCACCTTCGGGAACCGGGCTTTGAGGAGAAGGAGACCATCCTGAGCGGCACTGCTGCCGCGGCGGCGGGCGGGTTCGGTACCGTGTGCTGCATGCCGAATACGCGCCCTCCGCTGGACACGCCTGAGCGTATCCGGTCTCTCGCGGAGATTGTTTCACGGGACGCTGTGGTCAACGTGCTGCCGATTGCTACTGTGACGGTTGGAAGACTCGGACAGGAGTTGGCCGACCTTGAAGCCCTCGCCGATGCAGGCGCCGTGGGCTTCAGTGACGATGGGGACTATGTGTTCGACGCATGCCTGATGCGTGACGCCCTGCTTCGTGCCGGGGAACTCGGCTTGCCTGTGATTGACCATGCACAGGATGGGCGTCTTGTCTCGGGGGGCGTGCTCACCGAGGGAGTGGTCGCCCTGCAGCTTGGCCTCGCCGGCATACCACCCGAGGCTGAGGAGCTGGCCGTGTGCCGTGACATCGCCCTCTCGCGAATGACCGGGGCTCATATTCACATAGCGCACGTGACAACGGCCCGCGCTGTGGAGATGATACGCAGAGCGAAGTACGAGGGACTGCTTGTCACCGCTGAGGCTACCCCGCACCACATGACGTTGACGGAAGAGGACGCGGTGACCGAAGGGCCATCGGGCTTGTTGCTGTTCAACAACGACGCAAAGGTCAACCCTCCCCTGCGCACCGCAGCTGACGCAGAGGCAGTCACCATGGGGCTGGCAGAGGGTGTTATCGATGCGGTGGTCACGGACCACGCTCCGCATACCAGACAGGACAAGAGCGGCTCCCCAAGGGATGCTGCCTTCGGCATCAGTGGCTTCGAGACCGCGCTCGGGTCTGCCCTCACGATGTTCCACCGAGGAGCCATCAGCCTTGGGAGACTGGTTCACTGTCTCACGGTAGGCCCGGCCGGTATTCTGGGCGCGCGTTGTCCCGATGTGGGGCTGTTTGAGAAGGCAGCGGTGGACTTGGTCCTGTTCGACCCGGAATTGGATTGGACTGTCGAGAGTGCCCGGTTCTTGTCGAAAGGCAGGAACACTCCTCTTGAGGGACGAAGTTTACGGGGGAAGACGTTGACCTTGTTCGTTGGGGGAAGGTGTGTGTATGTGGAAGACGCGTTGCTGCAGAAGTGCAGCGGCGGGCAGATAAAAGTATCGTGAGGCCGTGTCGTGGATGTAGTGCGCCCGCGGGCAGGGCCCGAAGATAGCTAGGAGAGTGAGCGATGAACCGACCATCCAAAGTCCTCGTAATTGGCTCGGGACCGATTGTTATTGGTCAGGCTGCTGAGTTCGACTACTCCGGGACTCAAGCGTGCCGTGCGCTTCGTGAGGAGGGCGTGACAACGGTCCTTGTCAATTCGAACCCTGCCACTATCATGACTGACCAGGGAATAGCGGATGTCGTCTACATCGAACCGCTCACAGTTGAATGCCTGGAGAGAATCATAGAGAAAGAGCGCCCCGATGGCTTGCTTCCTACGTTTGGCGGGCAAACGGGACTCAATCTTGCTGTCGAGATTGCTGACGCCGGCATACTGGACAGGTACGGCGTCAGGATGCTCGGCACGTCCGTGGAGACCATCAAGAACGCTGAGGAGCGGTCGCTGTTCAAGAACCTCCTGCTCAAGATAGGCGAGCCGGTGCCGGAGAGCGCAACCGTCCATTCGGTCGAAGGGGCCTTGGAGCTTGCCCGCGCAATCGGCCTCCCTCTCATCGTTCGTCCCTCGTACACGTTAGGTGGGACCGGCGGAGGCATGGCCTACACCATGGAAGAGCTGCAGGAGGTCACTGCCAACGGGCTTGATTGCAGTATGAGCGGCGAGGTTCTTGTCGAGAAGTGCCTCGCGGGGTGGAAGGAAATCGAGTTCGAGGTGATGCGTGATGCTGCGGACAACTGCATCACCATCTGCTGTATGGAAAACATGGACCCCATGGGGATACACACCGGCGACAGCATCGTGGTTGCGCCGAGTCAGACCCTGGTGGACCGCGAGTATCAGATGCTCAGGTCAGCCAGCCTCCGTATCATACGGGCCCTCGGGATTGAGGGTGGATGCAACATCCAGTTTGCTCTGACCCCGCATCCAATGGTGGCCCGGCACTGGGCTCCGGACCAGTTGGGGGTGGAGAACAGCCAGTACTACGTGATTGAGGTGAATCCCCGCGTGAGCAGAAGCTCCGCGCTTGCGAGCAAGGCCACCGGGTATCCGATAGCACGTGTGGCGTCAAAGATTGCGACCGGGAAACACCTGGACGAGATTCCGAACAAGGTCACTGGGAAGACGCTCGCGTCGTTCGAACCGACCATTGACTACATCGTTGCGAAGATACCACGATGGCCGTTCGACAAGTTCGCCATGGGCGACCGGGGCATCGGGACCCAGATGAAGGCAACGGGCGAGGTTATGGCCATTGACCGGACGTTCGAGGGGGCACTTCAGAAGGCAGTGCGGTCTCTGGAAGTGGGCAAGAAGACCATGCTATGGGAAGACCCGAAGTGGAGCAAAGAGCAGGGATATGACGGTTACCCGCTATACCCCAACGACCTCAGGCTGTGGGCGTTGATGGGCGCACTTCGTCGGGACATGTCAGTTGAGGAAGCGTGCCGGCTGACGGGCATCGACCCGTGGTTCCTGGAGAAACTGCGCAACATCGTCGTCAAGGAGAAGGAGCTTCTTTCGGCAGAGCTCAGCCGTGACTTGCTTCTCTCCGCGAAACGGATGGGATTCTCGGATGAACACATCGGGGTTCTGGCAGACCGGCTGCCGGAGCAGGTGAGGGACCTGAGAGACCGTCTGGCCATCCGGCCCGTGTACAAGATGGTCGACACCTGCGCCGCGGAGTTCGCTGCCGAGACGCCGTATTTCTACAGCACCTACGAGCAGGAGAACGAGGCCCAGGCAAT
>JAUVYD010000129.1 GCA_030603265.1 Dehalococcoidia bacterium | reverse complement strand
TTCCTGGCAAGATCTATCTGTACGATGTCGATGCCAGACCTCTCGATGAAGTCCCTCAACGCGAACCGCCCGGAATCACCTTCGCCGGCTGCTATAGGGACCCTTGAGACACGCGTCAGCTTTGCGTACCCTTCGACGTCGTCCTCTTCAAGCGGCTCTTCCAGCCACAGAATTCCAAAATCCTCAAATTGCTGCGACCTGCGGATGGCTGTCGCGGCGGTCCAACAACACCCGGCGTCAACAAGCACATCGTTCTTCGCTCCCACGCCGCGCCGTGCCCCGGCGACCAGTTCAACGTCCAGGTTTTCGTCCTGCCCCATAGGCCCCCAGCCGAACTTGACCGCTGTGAAGCCCTTGTCGACCCACTTCTTCCCGATGGCGGCAGTCTCGTCACCGTCGTTTCCAAACAGAATGCTCGCGTATGCCCTGAGCTTCTTGCGGAACGCGCCTCCCAGGAGTTGATACACGGGCTGGTTGTAGTACTTGCCGGCGAGGTCCCAGAGTGCCAAATCGATTCCGCCGATGGCGTGGACAACGGCGCCGCGCCGCCCGTAGTAGAAACTGGCCCTGTATAGCTTCTCGTTGATGACCTTCATATCGAGGGGATTCATCCCGACAAGGACACGCCCCAATCCGGACGCGTTCGAATGACTGAAAGGAGCCTCAACCACGGCCTTAGAAACGCGTGGCGACGAGTCGATCTCGCCATACCCCGTCAAGCCTTCGTCCGTGTGGATCTTGAGAATGAGTGAGTTCTGACTTGAGGATGCCTTATCGAGCACCTCATCTTCCGGCAACCGAATCTCAATCGCCTCTACGCTGGTTATCTTCACTTGTGACACTCCTTTCGCCCAGGTTATGAGCCGGACCACGAAATCGACTGGCAGAGAGACACGACAGCGCCCCCTCCCATCCCTCAGATACAAGCGCATGCATGAGGCAGCGGCGCACTTCGTATCCGAACAGGCGTGGGGAACGTTAGCCTCCACCGTATCGCTCTGTCAAGAAGTGTGAAAGACCATTCCGGTAGCTTCGGAAGTGAGCGGTCATAGAGCCTGGAGCCCGGGCCACATGGAGCGCATGCCTCCCCTGCTACGGTTGAGGGAATGCACACGCGCGGGAAGATGGCCTCCGTACCCGGCCATCCGACAAGCCCGCGGCAACCGCGTGGGGCCCCGGGTGCGGAATCTGATATCGTGTGGCTGGCGGGGGTAAGATACAGGAGAGAGACGTGGACGAGAGAAGAAGGTACGTCAGCCAGATGCTTGACGGCATTGACACTGTGACGCGCTACGCGTCGCGCGGCTGCTCCGGCATGGCGTGCGAACGCATTCAGGTGGCATGGATGGGCAACCAGTTGCGCCTGGTAGGACAAGCTGCGACTGCCCTCGCCCCCGGGCTGCGCGGCGAGTTCCCGGGCGTTCCGTGGGACTGGTTTGTTGCACTGGCCGAGGAGAGGGCCGGCACGCCAGCGGGGATAACAGCCGACGAGATGCGGCGCCTAGTCGAGCGCGAGCTGCCGCAGGTGCGAGAATCCCTCAGGCACGTCACCCTGTAGCGCGCCTGCGAGGCAGGATACGCCACGGGCCAGGGACTCCCCGCGGCGAATCCAACAGCCAGGTCCTTGAGCCCCTGACTACAGACCGCGGAACAAGGAGCCATCTACCCGGCGTAGACATCCAGTTGCGCCGGCCCGGCAATCTGCCGCAGCTCCGATGTGAAGGTCGCCCAGTTGAAGCCCCTGCGCTTCCGGTACTGGTAGTGCAGGCTGACACGGTCATCCATCGCGGACACCGTCTCCAGCCGCAGTCCGCCGAGGCGGCCACGCAGGAACTCGTTGAGCCGCGACTCCATGCCGGGGAAGGCCTCACTGTCCACGGATATCATCAGATTGCCGCGTCCAAGCGACGCGCCCCCACTCTGAACAAGCCACTGCACGCCCAGCGCGATGAAGACTCTGACGAAGAGGACCATGGTGACAAGATAGTTGTTCGTCGCGGCGCCGATGGACGAGGCGATGAGGAGCAGGAGGAATCCTATCTCCGCAGGGTCCTTGACAGGCGTGCGGAAGCGGACAAAGGAGAGGGCTCCCAGCAGGCCGAGGGAGAGCGGTATCGAGGTCTGGATGCCGAGAAAGAGCGCGGTGATTGCCGGCCCTCCGATGATGAAGGTACGGTGCACCCCTGCACCGATATGTCGCGAGCCGTAGAATACCTCATACATCCCGTACGTCAGCAGAGCCGCCACAAGGGAGAAGCCGATGGGAATGAGCGCTTCCCACAGGTTCAGCGGCGACGACGACAGTCCTGAGAGCGCGCCTCCAAGTCCGTTGAGCACTTCGAGCCTCCTTGCTGGTCAATCAAACAGTCTGCCCGAGGGCCAGAGGCGACCCAGTGCGCCCGGCTCGAGCAGGTGTGCTTCGATACACGACGAGTATTTCGAGAAACGGGTCCAGTCCGCTCCGAGCTTCTTCAGAGAGCGCAGCGGCACGGGCAGCTCCATCCGCGACCCCTTCACCTCTACAACCCCACCCGCCAGATGCAGGTCTCGCTCCCCGAACCCCAGGTGACGCAGCACCATCGTGGAGTTGATATCGCAATCCAGCGCCACGCTGTAGCCCGTAGTGAGCTCCGTGAACCTGTAGCGCCAGTATAAGATGTTGATGACCGGCGCGAGCGGAGTCTCGCGGAAGAAGCCGAACTCCGCCAGCACCTGCATGAGTTCCGTGGCAGGCACTACGCCCGCGTGCAGCGCCCTCCGGGCAAGGCGGTCCACCGGCACCGTGATGCGTCTCCGGCGCTTGCTGCTGGCAAAGCCCTGGCGGGACTTCAACTCGAGAAACGCGGATACGTCGCCTGCAAGCTCCTGCGGTGTGCCGTACCAGCGTATGCGTATCTTGTTCTTGGCAAACTCGCCCGCCATGGAACGCACGTGCTCGGCAAGGTCAGGCGAGTCGAAGTAGAGGCTGCTGATACGCTCCTCGCGGAACTCCACCGCGGGACGGCACGAGTGCCTCAGAAGACCGAGCGCCAGCGGGACGCGCTGCGGCTCGATGTAGAACTTGCGTTCGATGCGCCGGACCCGCGGCGCTTCGCCGTCAAAGGAGCCGGCGCGAGTCACAGCCTCAGCCATTCCGCCCTCCTCCGGGCGGTGGCTTCGCCGGTCTGCCGGGGACTCCGCCGGCAGGCATGCCCATGCCGCGCGCACCATTGCCCTTGCCGTCACCATCGGATGGCCGCAGCCCGGCGAGCTGCTCCCTGATGGACACCGCCCTCTCTTGGACAAAGGTCTTGAGGCCGACGACGGTCCTTTCTCTGGTCTCCGCCGCAGGTTGCCCCTCATCGCCAGTTCCTCGCAGGAAGGCCAGCAGCGCGGCGATCTCCTCCGGCGTCAGGCACGCCTCCAGCTTCGCCTTCTCCTGGGTGGTCGGAGGGCGGTCGCGCAGCTGCTCAAGCACGGCCTTCGGGAATGTCTGCCGCAGGCAGCCCAGCTTCGCGGGAGGCAGGGGCGGCGGGGCCTCGAGGGCCGGCGCTTGAAAGCCCTGACCCGGGGCGCCCGGGCTACCGATGAGCTGGACCTCGACATCATCGCTCAAGCCCTGCTCCCACGCCTCGGTCGGATAGAATTTCAGGTCGTCCTTCACAACGTAGGGACGGATAAGCTTCGCGCAGGCATCTATTCGCTCGCTCATGCATTCATACTTGAACGGCCCGTCCAGCAGCGCCTCCAGGTACTCGTGATAGCGTTCGAGGTAAGGCTCGTGCGCAAGCAGCCGCGCCACCAGGGGCCTCTCCGCAACGGGCCCCGTGGTCGGCTCGTCGACGTAGAAGTTGATGATGCCATCGCGGTCGATGCCCATGGTGAAGACGCCGAAGGCCTCGTTGAGGTCCCACGGCATGATGGAGAAGCGGCCGTCCACCTCGTAGAGGTAGTAGTTGTGCCCCATGCCGATGTAGTTGTCGAGATGCACCAGAACAGAGGAGACAGCGAGGAAGCGGAGCACGCTGTCAACGTCGAGCACTTCCTCTATCTCCTCAGGGAAGCTCTCATCCGGCTCGTTGTTGAGCACGTCAAGGAAGCGGAACAGCGCGGAGTGGTCGGAGCGGCCTTCATTCGTCTTCAGGCCGGCCTTGTCAACAAGTGTCTGGACATCATGCTGCCCGCCGGGAGTCTCATCGGGCGACGGCGTATCCTCCCCCGCGCCGATGTAGCCCAGAAGCACATCCTCGCCGAGAATTCGCACGATGTCACCCAGCCGGCCACCACCCAGGTTGACGTCCATCACGCTCATCTCTTCCTCCAGGTCCAGGCCGAGAGCCTCCGCCTGATCGAGGTAGTCCTCCTCGGTCCAGTCCAGGAGGCCGGCGGGCGGCTCAGGCTTGTAAAGATCTCCCGAGGTCCCGGGGAAATGCTCGTCGAGAAAGCCGCGGTCTATCTGCTCTACCTGCGTATACAGGCCGAGGTGCGTGTCGTTCACCCAGAGGTCCACGAACGACGTGCGCGGCGTGGGCAGCCCTATCCAGTCAAACAGCTCATAGGCAAGCGTCTCCCGGATAAGTGTGGGGTCGCTGAAGCCGTTGCTGTAGTTCAGCTTCTTCAGGCCTCGAAAGGTGCGCGCGGAGTTGAAGAGGTTGAAGTCCACCTTGAGAGCGATGCGCGGGCTGCCGGTCCATACGGCCGCGCGGAGCGAGGAATTGCCCTTGGGCCGCACTCCGACATCGGCGACAAGTTCGTCGCCGTACCAGAAGTCGGCACGCACGTACTCCTCCCGGTTCGCGCTCTGGCAGCACGCCTGCCAGTCCTCCTCGCTCATCACGATGCGGACAGTGGCAACACGGTCGGCCTCAAACGGTTCAACTGCAGGGAACGCCACAGCCCCGGGAGCCATACATCCTGTCACGGTGGAGGAAAGAAGAACTGCGCACGTCAGAACAACACGAACGACATGGGGCACAGCGGAAGAATCCCGGACTGAACGATGCATGCTCATTGCGACGCCATGCAGAAGGCTGCGTTGCGGCACACTGTAGCAGAACAGTCGTGAAGGAAGAAGAGGGGGCGTCCCCTGAGGGACGCCCCCCTGTTGCCGTCCTTCCCGGTGAATACGAGACTAGAGTGCAGCCTTGACGCGGGCCG
>JAUVYD010000090.1 GCA_030603265.1 Dehalococcoidia bacterium | reverse complement strand
TCCGGCTGCTGCCGCCATGTCACGAAGCTCGCCCTCAGAACCCCTCCCGCGCTGACAGGCCACAACCATGTCCCGCGTCTTTACTCCTCTCACAACAGGCGGTCGCTGGAAGGAGATTCCGATTCCAAGGCGCGCCCTCTCATCCATGGACAGACCTGTTATGTCCTGTCCCTTGAACAGTATGCCGCCTCGAGTAATCCTATGCCTCGGGAAGCCCATGATGGTCATCAGCAGCGTACTCTTGCCACTGCCATTCGGGCCGAACAGCGCAGCAGTCTCGCCGTATCCAATGTTGAGGTTTATTCCGTGAAGTATCTCGACGCCTCTGACCTCAACGACCAGGTCGCGCACTCCCAGCATCACATCATCCATTTCGCCTCCTTCCGGGGAAACCCTGCTATCCTTCAAGCGTCCACTTCTCCTTCACCGCGAACCAGCCCGCAGGGTCCGTCAGGTATTCGTACGCATCGAGCAGAGCCAGATGGTGCATCCGTTCCTCGCCGGCGAGGACATTGTAGAACTTCTGCTCGGCAGGAGATGTGCTCTCCTGGCTTCGGGTGCGGTACATGTCGTACGCCTGCAGCTCCCTTCCCATCGCGTCCTTCATGGCATCGAGTTCCGTGCGCGCGACCTGCACCTCCTGCGGAGAGGCGGACTTGAGACCGGCGAACACGAGCTTGAGTTCCTCTCCCTGCCATGAAGGCGCCTCGATCGAGGGCCAGTCATCGGACTTGCTCAACTGTACCTCGAGCTCCCGGAACTTCTTCGCATGGGAGTCCTCCTCAAAGGCCAGCCGCTCGAAGAGCTTCCTCGCGAGTATATTCGTGGCACTCGCTGCCGCCTTCTCGTAGTAGCCCTTCTCGGCCACCTCAATCTCGAGCGCCTTCTTCAGGATGTCCATTCTCTTGATGTCTTTCTGCATCTCCCATCCCCCCTTACGCGTAGCGTTGCTTCAGATCGGAGAGCAGCCTTACGTGGCTTCTCTCCTCCTTGATGATGTTGTCGACCGTCTCACGTTGACGCTGCGGCGCCAGATCACGCATCTCAGTATAGAAGAGTATCGAGTCCTTCTCGGCGCCCAGGGCAAGCTGGAGCGCCTCCGCCGGACCTTCTGCCCGCCTCGCAAGTTCGCGGGCAACACGGTCATCGGTGAACACGGAGGAGTCGATAAGCGCCTTGAGGTACGCCCCGTACTCTGCCTCGTCCTCCACCGACACCTCTGCGCCGGCGCCGGACACCGAACTTCTCATCTGATGGAAGACATCAACATGATGCCGCTCCATATCAGCCAACTGTTCGCAGGTCCTTTTCAGGGCCGGGTCGCCAGTGGCCTGAGAGAGAGAATCATAGTAGGCTACGCCATTCCTTTCGATTCCGACCGCGATGTCCAGCAGCTCGGCTGCAGTGAATATTGCCATAGGACTACTCCTCCCTCATTGTCGTTCGCTCATGCTCCCGGGCTGTCCAGCCGAGCTTTGCGGTCCCTCGATTGCCCACTCCCGTTCTATCAATCACGTCGTGCCCCGCTCTCCAGTTTGACAGTCTTTGCACAGCCCGTGAAACTCAAGACAGTGACAGCGTATCGCAAGCCCCGTCTGCGCGGCCACTCTCCGGTCCAGATCTGTGTCAACCGGCTCCTCGACGTCGAGCACGCGCCCGCACGAGTCACAGCGAAAATGGTAGTGGTTGTCCGTGCACCCGTCGTACCTGTTGAGCGCCCCTCCACCTGCCACCGGCGCCACCTCTCCAGTGTCTGCAAGCAGCTTCAGATTCCGGTAGACAGTGCCGAGACTGACGCAGGGAATCTCCTTCCTGACTTCCGCATAGACCTCGTCCGCCGTGGGATGACAACTCATACGGCGTACGACACGCAGGATAGCCTCCCTCTGTCGAGTATTCCTCATGACGCTCCGCTAATCATAACTGTTATCAGTATGACGCCGCGTCTCGAAGTTGTCAAATCGGAACCTGTCGTGAGGCTGGGTCCACCACTGGAAAACAGGATGTCCTCTACGGCAAGAACAAGAGCGCACTGCAAAGGATGAGAACACGTAGTCGTCCAGTCTCAGCCCTGGAAAGCCCTGGTGTCATCACCACGATGTCTCCACCTCCGCACATCCCCTCAAGAGGCCACAGGAACCAGGGACCTCGTGAATGGCATTGCCCGACCGTAGCCAGGGGTTCGAGTGGTGTCAGCTCGACACGCTCTCCAGAGAAAGGCCCCGGGAACGGCTGTCACGAGGACTGGTGGACGGATGGAGTTCCAGAGACAAGTCTCCTCCCCATCTCAACTGCATCGTCAAGCAGCCGCGGGAAGTCCCTCACCTGTGCTTTCCCATCAACACCCCTCACAAGAAGCTCGTCCGCGTAGCGAACGCCGATTGCGTCGAAGAAGTACCTCGAAGTGAGGACCACTCCGTCAAACAGCCTGGGTCCACTGGTCGCCCCCACGGCAATCAGTGCTCCCTTGCGGACACTGTCGTCCGGAAGCCACGACTTGAGCACGTGCCGGCGGACCCAGAGGGCCTGGCAGCGGTCAACGAGGGCTTTCGCCTGACTCGTCAGGCCGTAGAAGAAGATTGGGGACGCAAGAATAACGCAGTCCGCTGTGGCAAGCGGACCATAGAGCTGCTGCATGTCATCGCGAATCGAGCACGTACCGTCCAGGGCGCAGTGATACAGCTCCAGGCATGGACGGATATCCATCTCAGACACGACAATCTTCGCCGTCTTCGCGCCCCGGCTCCCCGCTCCCGACAGCGCGCTGTCAAGCAGCAACTCGGTATTGCTTCCGCGACGGGGACTCCCCATGATGCCAAGAACCTGCATGGTTCACTCCCTTTCCAATTGTGGCATCGCCACAGTGCTCAGGCAACGCTGGCGGGGTCGACATCGACCATCCACCCCTGTGGCAGCGGGAGCCCGGCTATCAAGTCGACCGGTCGGGAACCGCGCACGGTTATGTGCCAGCGATAGCGCCCCCGCACGCGCCAAACGAAGGCGGGGAACGGCCCGGTGATTCGGATATCTCCTCCGCGCGCCCGTCGGGCGAGTTCCGCGTGAACCCTTTCAGCCTCCAGGCGGCAGCGGTGCTCATTCAGATGGGCGAACACAAGGCGGACGACAGAGCAGAACGGCGGGTAGTAGGCATCCTCTCTGTAGCGTATCTCGGCAGCGAAGAAACTCCTGTAGTCGTGTGCCGCCGCCGCCCGAATGACGTAGTTCTCAGGGGCATAGCTCTGTACGACAACACGGCCCGGCTTCACACCTCGCCCCGCGCGGCCGGCTGCCTGACACAGCAACTGGAAGACCCGTTCGCCGGACCTGTAGTCAGGCACGTTGAGTCCCAAGTCGGCACTGACGACGCCGACAAGCGTGACGTTAGGGAAATCGAGCCCCTTGGCAACCATCTGCGTTCCCACAATCACGTCCACATGCCCGCCGTGGACCGCCTCGTGCAGTCGTGACTCGCCTCTCACACGAGCAGGCACATCGCTGTCCCATCTGATTGTGCGAGCACGCGGAAAGAGAGAATTGACCTCTTCCACCACGCGCTGCGTGCCCACGCCGATGAAGCGGAGACGGGGACTCCGGCATGTCGGACACCGCTCCGGGACGGGCGCGGAGTAGCCGCACCGATGACAGAGCAGCCTTCCGCGGGCCGAATGGTGCGCCAGAGCAACCGAACAGCGAGGACAACTGAAGACGTGCCCGCAGCGACGACACTGCACCAGCGTTGCGGTCCCCCGGCGATTGAGGAACAGGAGGACTTGCTCGCGTCGGGCCAGAGCGTCGCCTATTGCTGAGACAAGTGTATTGCTGAACAGCCCGGAGTTGCCCTGCCGTAGCTCAGTTCTCATGTCCACGACCTCAACCGGCGGCAATTGTGTGGCGCCGCCAACGCGTTGGGGCAGTTCCAGCAGGTGCAGTCCTCCGGTGCTGGCCCGGTGGAATGTCTCGACGTCAGGGGTAGCGCTGCCAAGTATGAGGGCCGCTCCATTCATCCGCGCAAGTTCCTTCGCGACCGCCCGGGCATGGTAACGCGGGGCCAGGTCGTCCTGCTTGTAGGCCCACTCGTGCTCCTCATCAAGCACGACCAGACCGAGATTGTCGACCGGCGCAAACAGGGCGCTGCGCGGTCCAACGACGACATCCGCGGCGCCACTCCGGACGCGTTCCCAGTCATCGAATTGCTGCCCTGACGAGAGACCACTGTGAATCAGAGCAACCTGCCCGGGAAAGCGGCTGGTGAAGCGCTCGACGGTCTGAGCTGCCAGGGCTATCTCCGGCACAAGGCATATTGCCCGGCGACCGAGGGCCAGCGTCCGCTCGACAGCGCGCAGGTAGATCTCGGTCTTGCCACTACCCGTAACGCCAAACAGAAGGAACTCCGGAGAAGAACCATCATTCCAACTTGCGAGCAGACTATCCCAGGCACTCGTCTGCCAGTCGGTCAGCAGAGGAGCATCAAGAGAGCGCACGTTGAGAGAGGCAAGGGGGTCCCTCCACACCCGCCGTTCGTGCAGCTCGACGAGGCTGCGATCACGGAGCGCACGCAGCACCGCCGGCGAGGCGCCACAACCGGAGTGAAGCTCACCTGGAGACAGAGGGCCATCACTGGAGAGAAGGAACTCAAGCACCTGCGCCTGCCGCCACGCCCGCGACTTGCGGAGCGAGACTATTTCCCGGGCGCATTCCTGCGGGTCGACTCTCAACGACACGAGTAATTCAGTGCGAGCCTTCACGCGGCGCCCGCGGGGCACTTCACTCCTTCGAAGAATCCCCTGACGGACAAGAGCATCGGCAGCCTGCCCCGCAGCCGTCCTGCCATGAATGCGCCGCAACTCTTTCAGGCTGAGCTTCCCCGACTCGCGGATGTGCCGGAGGATGTCCCTCTGCCGGGCAGGCAGCGCAGGGAGAGATTCATCGGCGACATCTACGACCTCGTAGTAGACATCAGGTTCGCGCGCAGTCCCGGGCGGCAACATGAGCGCAAGGGCCGCATAGAGAGAACTCAGGTACTTGTTGCTGAGCCAGCGGCCAATCTCTATTTGCCTGCGCGAAAGCGGAGGCACGTCACTCGATGCCACGAGGATGGAGCGTGTCGCCTCGTGAGCAGGCTCGGCAGCGACCTCAACAACCACGCCTCGAGCGGTCCTGGACCCGAACGGCACCCATACGCTCTGTCCCTCCCTGAGCAGGAGGTCCTCAGGAACAGAGTACGAGTATGTAGAGCTTCCCGCCGGGGCATCAACTGCCACCTCAGCGTACCGCATCAGCCTTAACAGGTGGCGAAGCTAGCTGTCAGCGTCGTCGGAGGACTGTGGCTGGACGACCTTCGCCCGCCGCTCCTTCAATCTGGCCCGCTTGGCACTCAGGTTTCGCATGTAGTAGAGCTTCGCACGCCTGGCCTTGCCGTGTCGAAGCACCTCAACGCCATCGACGAGGGGCGACTGGAACGGAATCGTGTACTCCACGCCAACGCCGTAGGAAACACGCCTGACGGTGAACCGCCCACCGTCCACTCCACGCCTCATACGAATAACCATGCCCTGGAAATGCTGCACTCGCTCCCTGTCGCCTTCCTTCACACGCAGCGAGACCCGCACAGTGTCGCCTGGAGACAACCGAGGAATGTTCTCGTTCACTTTCGGTTCTATGAGTTGTCTGATATCCATGCTCGCTCCTTATCAGTCAATGTCGCTTTTTCCAGCAGGTCCGGCCGTCTCGCCGCAGTTCGCAAGAGAGACTGGCGACGCCTCCAGGCTGCAATTTCTCCATGATTGCCCGAGAGCAGAATCGGCGGCACATCCCAACCTCGATACCGCTCCGGCCGCGTATATTGCGGATACTCAAGCAAGCCATCCGCATGAGAATCGTCTGTCACCGACTCATCCGAGCCCAGCACCCCGGGAATGAGCCTCACCACTGAGTCCACCACAACCATCGCCGCCAGCTCGCCTCCCGTGAGCACGTAGTCTCCGATGCTGATTTCGTCCGTCGCCAGATTCTCAGCAACCCGCTCATCGATACCCTCGTAGTGACCACAGATGAGCATCAGGTTGGCATACTCAGAAAGCCCGGCAGCAATCCGTTGCGTGAACGGTCTCCCCTGAGGTGTCAGCAGTACAACCGGGATGTTGTCTACCCCCGTCAACTGCCCGATATGTTCGGCTGCCTCGAAAACGGGCTCCGGTTTGAGGACCATGCCGGCCCCGCCGCCATACGGATAGTCATCGGCGGTCCCATGCCTGTCATGAGTGTAATCCCTGATGTTATGCGCAACAACCTGCACCAGTCCGCGCTCTTCCGCCCGCTTCACAATACTGTGACTGAAGGGCGACACAAACATCTCCGGAAACAGACACAGGATATCTATACGCATGGGAGCCCCAATCAGCACTTGCCACCAAGCTGAAGATTTTACCACATACGCGGGCAGAATCGCATTCCGACGTTTGGACCGCTCAACCGGGACTATTGGGGGATGGAGGGGACTTTACAAACCGTGTAGGAAGCCCTTAAATAGGATTGTGGGGAAAAGTGGGGAGAAAGGGAGACGAATTCCCTAAAGGGGG
>JAUVYD010000182.1 GCA_030603265.1 Dehalococcoidia bacterium | reverse complement strand
CGCCGCAAGAGCGACTCCATAGAAACTGCCGAAGTAGAACGCGGCAAATATGGCGCCTGCGATGAGGAGCACTGCAGGCCAGCAACTCATCATGCCCACGGCGAACCCCTGGATAATCGCGGCGCCCGCGCCCGACGTAGAGGCCTGGGCAATCCCTCTGGTGGGCTTGAATTCGTAGGAGGTAAAGTAGCTCGTGCTCTCACCAAGCAGCACGCCGGCTACGAGGCCCGAGAGCATCGCCCAGAAGAGTCCGATGCTCGCATCCAGGAAGTAGATGACAAGGAAAGCGAACACCGCGGTAAGCACCGAGGCCGTCAACGTGCCCCGGCGAAGGGCGCCCAGCAGCTTGCCCCTGTCCACCGTCTCACCGACCCTCACCATGAAGCAGCCGACGACGGAGGCAAGAATGCCTCCCGCTGCGATGAGCATCGGGATGAGCCACGCAGTCTCGCTGTCGCCGACGAGGCCCATCGCCGTAGCAACCACGGCCAGTGTCATTGTCGCAATGATGGACTCGACATAGGACTCAAAGAGGTCCGCGCCCATTCCTGCAACATCGCCCACGTTGTCTCCGACGTTGTCGGCTATGACCGCAGCGTTCCGGGGGTCATCCTCAGGTATGCCGGCTTCAACCTTGCCGACAAGGTCGGACCCTGCATCGGCGCCCTTCGTGAAGATGCCTCCTCCGACCCTTGCAAACAGCGCAACGAGCGAAGCCCCCGTGCCATACGCGGGAATCACGGCAAGGAAGCTCGGGTCCTTGTGCCACAGGAAGTAGAGGATGCAGAGGCCCAGGATGCCGATACTGACAACAGTCAGGCCCATGACCGCTCCGCCCCTGAAAGCCACACGCAACCCCTGGTTGAGTCCCTTCTGCGCGGCCGCGCAGGTCCTGCCATTTGCCCTGGTTGCCATGCTCATGCCGGCGTATCCGGCACCCATCGAGCACACCGCGCCGAACACGAACGCCGCGCTAACCTTCGCGCCAAGGCTGGGGACCACCGCAAGGATGATGGCCACAATCACAACAACGATAGCGAGCGTCCGGTACTCCCTCTTCAGGAATGCCATCGCGCCTTCCCTGATTGCGGCCGACGTCTCCTTCACAGCCTGGGAGCCTTCGTCCTGCGCCAGTACGTAGCGCACGAAGTACACTACGACGACGGCGGCGAGGACACCGGCAGCCACGCTTAACCACATGAGATTCATAGCATCAATCCTCCTATTCTAGACATAAGAAAAGGCGCCTCACCGACCAGCGCCTTTCCCGTGCATCACGTCTGTACCATCAGCCCGCTACACTTTATGAGGCGCGCCTCCATTTGTCAACAGTTCTTGCTCTCGATGTTCGACAGTCGCGCCCCGAGGGCGTCCTGCCTCAGCGCTGTCGTCAGATCGCCGCGAGTCCGCTCTATCAGGCCGCGTGCCGCATCGGAGTTGCGCCTGAGCCCGTGAGTTACCATGTCGGGGTAATCCATCGCCATGAGAACCCCGTAGATGTCATCCATCGTCTCCAGTAGTCCCTCGCAGCGCGCCACATCCCCTCGCCTGAGGTTGTCGAGGATGAAGCGGCGCAATTCCCCCACTGTCTCTCCCAGCCCGTTCAAGTAGGCCGGCACGGAGATGCCAAGCTCGGCAGCCTCCGGAAAGGCAATTCCCTGGATGAGCGCGACCGTGATACACGCCTCCGCATACTCCTTCTGAGCGTCGTGAATGAACCCTGCATGTCCTATCTCTTCGCTCTCTGACACCGAGGCCAGAAGCTGCTCGTTCAGTGCCTTGTTTGCGTCAAGCAGCGCCCTGGCGGCATCCATCTGCTGCCGGTGTGCGGAGCGGATTGCGTTCCCGCTGTTCTGCACCATCTGCCGGCACAACGGCAGTGCGCGTTCCCGAGCGCGGTTCTGCGCCGCGAAGTACTCCTGAGCCGAAGCTGCGATTCCGTCAAGTTGACTCATGCTCATCTTCCTCTCTCTGCTTCTCGGTTCGTCGTGTCTCCGCCACAAGCTCGCGCGCAGCTTGCGCCACATCCGGCTGTGCCACCACCGCGCCTATGACCGCAATGGCGTCAGCCCCCGCAGCCACAACCTGGCCGACATTCGCAAGAGTTATCCCGCCTATCGCCACAAGCGGCGTCCCGGGGACCTGCTGCCGCGCCCGACTCACAAAATCCACGCCTACAACGACCGGATTCTCCTTCTGCAGCGTGGGGAAAACCGCACCCACAGCGATGTAGTCAGCCCCCTCTTCCTGCGCCCGGCGCACTCCTTCCATACTGTGGCAAGAAACGCCGACCACGGTATCGATGGGCAGCAGTTTGCGCGCAACCTCCAGCGGCAGGTCGTCCTGCCCGACATGCAACGCAGCAGCACCGACAGCAGCCGCGACATCGGCGTAGTCGTTCACAACGAACAGTACGCCGCTCCCTGCACAAAGGTCGTTCAGTTCCAGGGCCGAGCGATAGACATCACCCCTGCCCCCAACCTTGTCCCGAAGCTGAATCACCGAGGCGCCGCCCGCAATGGCCTCACGCGCCACGTCAGCGAGCGCGCGTCCCCGGCTGGCCTCGCGGTCAACGACAACGTAGAGCCCCTGCAGGCCGGCAACACGCTCCCTGCGCAGCACGCGTCCTGCAAGTCTCTTCTCGATGTCATAGGTTGTGTAGCGCAGGCGTTCAATCATTCCGGGGTTGATGCAGGCAGCAAGCTCGGGAAGCCGTGCGAGTTCCTCAATGACGCGGAGCGACTCCTCCGCTCTCTTGGCATTGGCCCGGACGACGGACAGGAGGTCTCTCTCAGGGACACCCGCACGCAGAGTGGATTCCCTGCCGACATCGGTAGCGGAGTCCCGCCACGAGAGCAGTCGGGCATCAAGGGGCAGCGCCAGGCGCGCAAGCTCATGCCGGGCCGTTTTCAGCTCACGGCTGAGGACTTCATCGTTGACGGCAAACCGCGCGAGGTCCTCAAGAACCCGAAGTCCTTCCGAGGCCCGGTTCAGATTGGCATCCAGTAGGCGAAGAGAGATAGAAGGCATCCCCTGGCAATTTTATCACAGGCGTACGGGCGTATTTGCCTCGTCACCGCCCCGCACGATTGCCGGCGCGTCAGCGAGCTGCACGAGGCCTCCCTGTGAGTAGAGGCTGTCTATCTGGAGGCCAAGCTTTTTCTGCTCCGCCACTTCATACACCTTCCAGGCACACATAACGTCATGAATCGCAAGTCCCGTCGTGTCGAACAGGGTTATCTCGGAGTCGGCGGTCCGCCCCCGCTGCGACCCTGCGACGATATCCCTTATCTCAGGACGCGGAGCTTTCTGGACCTCGTTACAACTCCTCGCAGTCGTAGAGGCACAGAACAGGAAAGGGGTGGGAGGCCGCTAGGCCTCCCACCCCTGAGTCAGTCACGGAGAGACATGCTCCCAGCGGCTCAGTCCTCCCATTCACTGCCACCACCACGCCACTTCGAGAAACACCAGGACAGGCCACCGATAAACACGACCCACATGATTACTGCCGCGATTATTGCCTCTGTTGTCATTTCGCCTTCACCTCCTGCTAGTCCCCGCGGCCCCGGGTCTTCATCTTGCCCATTATGAAGCTTAGAACGAGCGTTGCTATCAGCACTCCCCAGATGGCATTGCTGGCCCAGCGCGGATAGCCGCTGTAGGAGTTCGGGATGTCCTGCATGAAGCCGCCATAGACAACCACGAACAGCAGTGCTGCCGGTATCACGAACTTCACCATCACATCGAACCAGGGGCCGATATGGAAGTCGGAA
>JAUVYD010000236.1 GCA_030603265.1 Dehalococcoidia bacterium | reverse complement strand
GCCGGGACGTCCCTCCTCCCAATCGGAAAAGGTCCGTATCGGTATCGACCGCTTCAGCATGCTCCCCGGCTTTGTCGTGCTCATCCCTCGCCGTCTCACCTGCCTCCGATATGGCCGCAATAACCTGTCCACCGTCGAGGGACTCATCGCAAGCAGTTGCTCCGTCACCTCCGTGCTCAATGCCATCCGTCCCTTGCGCGCGAGCACCTCGACCATCTCCGGCAGGAACGGTTGCAGCCTCCGCGAACAGATACAGCCCGCGACTTCCCATATCTCCTTCAACGCTCCTGCCACCTCTGCTCCGTACCTGCGCGGCCGCCCCCGTCGCTTCCCAGGCTCCTTCTTCCCTTCCCCCAGCAGCCGGATCCCTGTCTTCCTGTGGTATCCCGTCACCTGCACGAAATCATCCAGTAGCAGCCTCTTCCCCGGCCTGCCGGCCTTCCTGTATCGCTCCCGTATTGCTTCCACGTACTCTGTCACACTCGCTCCACTCATGCTCCTTTCAGTAACATCTTTTCTGACGCAATGCTACCCCATTCGGTAACAATAATTGTGAGGCAATTCGGCACGTGGTGTCGGCAAGGCGCACTGTGGTAGACTCGGCTGGTTCGCCTGCCCGCGATTTCGGCTGATGGCCGGACCGTTCGGACAGGTAACCGGTCCCGCACGATTGACTATGGCAACGGCACTCATGGAGCGAAAGGGCATAGCCTACGCCTCCACGTGCCATGCTTTGCTGCATGTCCTTGAGCTTGCCTACGGAGTCATGCTTGTCGCCATCGCCCAGGACCTCGGCGCGACGCTACTTGTCCTTGGTGTCCTCGCGAATGTCTTTGGCTTCGCCTACGGGCTTACGGCGTTGCCGGTCGGTGTGCTTGCGGACCGGATAAGCGAGACCCGGTTGCTGGCCGTGTGCTCTATCGGCATGGGGCTGGCCGCCGTTGTTGTCAGCCTGGCGCAGGGCACAGTTTCTCTCGGTGTGGGTCTCTGCGTGCTCGGTGTCGCGCTGGGCATCTTTCATCCTGTGGCAGCCGCCTTCATCTCCAGGATTGCGACCAATACCGGCCTCGGTTTTGCCTACCTCGGCACGGGTGGCAATCTCGGCCTCGCTCTTGGCCCAATAGTGGTTGGCGCAATCGCATCCGGCTCAAGCTGGAGGATTGCCTACGCGGTGTTCGCGGTCCCATGTGTGATTCTGGGTCTGCTGTTCCTGCGACTCCCCGCGCCCGCTCGCAGCGTGCCCACGGCAGCCGGAGCGGGGCACTCCTCGGACTTCAAGGCGCTTCGGCCCTACCTGGTCCCTCTTGTCCTCGTGCTTGCAATTGGTGTTCTCAATGGCCTCATCTACCGGGGCATATTGACGTTTCTTCCTACGCATCTGAGCGAGAACGTGCATCTGGGTGGCGTCGGGATAGACAGCGTGATGCTTGCCGGGTCCTTCACCTCTGTTGCGCTCCTGTTCGGGGTCGCAGGTCAGTTCCTGGGAGGCTATCTGTCAGACCGGCGCAGCCGCGAGATGCTGGCGCTGTTTGCGACTGCCGTGTCGGTCCCAGCTCTCGCAGCGGTATGGGGCTTCGGGGGCCTGTTGCTGTTGGGTTCGGCGGCGTTTTTCGCCTTCTTCCATTTCATGAGTCAGCCCGTGTTCAATGCACTGATTGCGGACTACACTCCGGACCTGTGGCGCGGCCGGATGTACGGCGTGTACTTCTTCTGTTGTTTCGGCGTGGGGTCATTCTCGGCCAGCGCGCTCGGATACGTGGCTCAGGCGCATGGGGTGGAGATGGTCTTCCTCGTTTGTACCGCCATAGGAGTGCTGGCCACACTCTGCACGGTGCTTCTCGTACTGAAAGTCAGAGGCCGGACTCCCGTTGACAGGAGGCCTGAAGCTGCCTGACCGTGTGGAGCCCCCTGCGATTGAGGTCGCCCCGGATGTTACGTGAGGTCAAACATTGAAGATTGACGTGGAGTGCGTTTCCTGTTTCGTGCGACAGGCACTGGCCACGGCCCGCCGTGCGACCGACGACGCGTCGCTGCAATGGCGCGTCATGATAGAGGTGGGGCGCCTGGTGAACGAGCTGTCGCCTGACATGTGTCCTCCCGAGTTCGCTGAGCGTGTCTACGGCGTCATCGCAGCTGTGACCGGCAACGACGACCCTTATCTTGAAGACAAGAAGAGGGCCAATGCGCTCGTGCTGGAGCTCGAGCCGCGCTTCAAGGATGTCCTGCGGACAGCGGATGATGCCCTGCTGGCGGCAGTCAAGCTGGCGATATCAGGCAACTCCATGGACCTGGGCGTGGTTGCCGATTTCGGTGATATCGGTTCTTGTGCGGCGACGATGCTCTCAGAGGAGCCGGGTGTCGACGACTACACGTCGTTCGCACGCTGTCTGGGGCAGGCGTCCCACATCGTGTTCGTCGGGGACAACGCGGGTGAAATCGTCTTCGACCGCATGCTCATCGAGGAGATGGGGAAGACGCATGATTGCAGCTTCACCTATGTGGTGCGCGGACGGCCTGTCATCAACGACGTGACCATCGAGGACGCACAGACTGCGGGAATCGACCGCGTTGCCACGATTGTAGACACCGGCGCCGGCGCGCCCGGGCTGGTCCTTGCGGAGTGCTCGGATGCCGTCAGAAACCTGTTTCTTTCAGCCGATATGGTTGTGGCCAAGGGGCAGGGCAACTATGAGGCCCTCAGCGACGCGCCGAGGGACGTCTTCTTCCTGTTGCTGGCGAAGTGCCCGGTCG
>JAUVYD010000102.1 GCA_030603265.1 Dehalococcoidia bacterium | reverse complement strand
CGTCACCAGATGCCAGGGCCTCGTCGTAGGGCTCTTGCTGGTTCTCCACCAAGATCTCCATGTTGACCTCGACGTCACCGGAGCGGAGGGCCTGGAGAATCGTGATGGTGTCGCCCGGGACGTAGTCAACCTCGTAGCCGTAGCCATGCTGAACAATGAACGCCGCCATGCGGTTGGCCACCTGCGCACTATCCCAGCTGAGGTCTCCAAACACGACTGTGTCTTTATCCTCCGGTGCACATCCCAGCACCGGCAGCACCAACAGTGTGAGGGCCATCGCGATAACGAGGAACCCTCTCCAACAGCGTTTTCCGAGTTTCATTTCTTGATATCCTCCTTTATTGCCGAGTATTATGTATGTAGACTCCCGGCAGCGCATACCAGCACAGGCGCACGATTGGGTGTAAGCAGAGCGTGTCTTGTGCCCGAATACGGCAACGCGAGGGGATGAACTGGCTAGCGTGGAGTGGATTTGGCAGCGAAGACCGTCGACCAGCGGGTAGCCAGCGGCTTCAGGTAAATGACTCTCCCATGTGTCAGAATCCTCCTTCCGTTTCTCCTCTCCACGAGACGTGGCGAAGTGCGTTTGGGGTTACCGACCCGTCTAGTCTAAGTGATGCGCTTTCGGGATGTCAACGGCCGGTCCGTTTCGAGGGCCGGTGTGCTGTTCGCAGACCAGCCCCTTCTGCTACGTGCCCGGAGAAAATGGAATGTCCCATCCGTGTTCGCCCGCCGGGCAGTCTGCTACCATTGGCCCGACGGCGGATATGCGCCCGCAGGCACTAAGCGTGCTACTGAGGATGGCCATGAATCTCACTGCGTACCTCAAGGTGAACCACGCCGAGTTCGAGTTCATCGAGAAGGCGACTACCCACCATGCAAGCGAGGCGGCACGCGCGAGCGGCCTGCCACTGCACGAGATTGCGAAGACCATCGTGTTTCTTGACGATGACGGTCGACCCGTCGTGGGTGTTGTTCGTGCCGACCACATGATAAGCAGACACAAACTGGAGTCCTGCTCCGGTTCCCGCCGTCTCAAAATCGCACCCGATGACGCCGCGGAGAAAGCGACAGGGTTTCCCACCGGGGGGATTCCTCCCGTGGGGCACAGGAAGAGCATAGCGGTCTATGTGGACCGTGATGTATTGCTGCAGGAGCGCGTCTGGTGTGGCGGCGGGAGCCGAACACGGCTTGTACGCCTGCGTACGGAGGACATTGTGCGCCTGAGCGGCGCTCATGCGTGCGATATCGCGATAAGGGACGAGTGAAGTGTAACTCGCAAGCCTGTGTCGCAGTTGTGCCGCTACCGAGCGGCTACAAGGCTTCGAACACCTGGGGCGCCTGCTCCCTCATTATGTCGAGTATCTTCTCCGCAACCGCTCTAATCTCAGGGAGCGCGCGCGGAGAGCGTCGCAACCTGATGATATGGCGCAGTTCGCGGAAATTCCACGTACAGATTATCTCGGTGTAGCAGGCGTTAGGAAGGACATAGCGCGCTATCTCCGGCTTGAGTCCGCTTGCGAGCAACTGCCGGTACGCCTCCCAGGCGCTATCCATGGCGTGCTGGTATGTTTCCTGTGCGGCCCCGGACACCTGCAGTTCGGGGGGGTCGATATAGGCGGGCTCTGATTCACGCACGTATCGCTGGCTGCGCTGGCTGTAGCTTGCCAGCCGATGGCGGACCAGCTCGTGTGTCATTGCCCGGCTTCCTCGAACGAAGAAGGTGGCACACGCGTGCTCAATCATCGATTCGTGGCCAATTTCGATCCATCGCTGGATACGGTCAGGCACTGTCCCCGTCCGGTCTTGAGTGTTCCAGCATAACCGGCCGGCCGTCTCGATCAACGTCTCCGCGTCCGGTGTGATAGCAAGCAGTTTCACTTCAACATCGTACGTGTCGCTCATAGAGTCCTCCGTGGACGTTGGGTTTCTCACGTGCCGCTCAGCGCGCCACGTGAGCCATTATACATGGGAACGGGCGGCCTCAGCCGCCCGTTCTGACGTGTCGCCCTGGTGTCGAGCAAGTGCCGCTCAACACATTCCGGCTTGTGTCGCTAGTCTGTGAGCTTCTCGCGCTCGTCGATGCCGGCGAGGACTCTGGCCAGCCTCTTCTTCTCGTTCATGTCTGTCTGCCGCTCGATCATGACCTTCATGGCCTGTGGCGACCCGGCGCCGTGCATCGACTCGGTCCTGTAGCTCGGGGCCGTGAGGCCGAAGGTCATGCTGTTGATGAGCGTGAGCATGCGGATGCGGTCTTCGGCAGAGACGTTGTTGGCGCCCTTGAAGTACTTCTCGACGTACTTGCCGACCACAGGATTGCGGAGGTCAGCCTCAGACGGGACTGTGACGAGTGCGCCACCCGCGATGTCTTCGGCGAGCCTGGTGAGTTCGTACGGGAACCTTGTCACGTTCATCTTGCAGACATTGGCGAGCAGGATGTCCGGCTGGTAATTGCCTGCCCTGGTCTTCGTTCCCTGGGTGCAGCAGGCGAGGCCACACGCGTGCAGTGTCTCGGCAAGATGGCTCATTTCAGCAATCTTGTCGCGGATATGGCTTGCCCTGGGCACGCCGTTGTACTCCGCCATGGAAGCAGTCGCCCCTATGAGTACGTCACCGATTCCGGGTTTACAGCCGCCATAGCTCTGACGGTGGTTGGCTGCAAAACGCTCGACCATCATGGTGGAGAACTCGACCTCGCCATCCATGAACACCCGCTCCCACGGGACGAACACGTCATCAAGCACCGTAAGGGCTTCCTGGCCACCGAACATGAAGTTGCCGACATCGATGTCACCCTCTTCGAGCTTTCGCTTGTCGCAGGACTGGCGGCCATAGATGAAGTGGACGCCCTTCGAATCCGAGGGGATGGCGCAACTCACGGAGTAGTCCTCGTCACCTTCGCGCATCGTCAGCGTGGGCATGATGAGCATCTCGTGGGAGTTCACGCTGCCGGTCTGATGCGCCTTTGCGCCGCGGATGACGATGCCGTCGGGGCGTCGCTCGACCACGTGGACAAACATATCCGGGTCGGGCTGCTTGCTGGGACTCTGCCCGCGGTCGCCCTTGACGTCTGTCATCGCACCCTGGACGCAGAGGTCGTTCTGCTGGATGTACTTGACCCATTCCTTGAAACGCTTGTGGTACTCGGTGCCATGTTTCTCGTCGATCTCAAAAGTGGAGCTGTACACGGCGTTGATTGCATCCATGCCCACGCAGCGCTGGAAGCAGCAGCCGCTGCGCTGACCGAGCATCCTCTGCATCTTGATCTTCTTCACCATGTCATCCGGGCTCATGAAGAGCGAGGTGAAGCGGTTGGTCCTTTCTCCCGTGAGTGATGAGATGGTAACAGCAAGGTCCTCGTGCTCGGGTTCGTGGGCAATCTTGTACGTGAGAGCTATCGCGTTTATGGAAGGCCTGATTACGGGATGGTCGACGAAGTTCTCGACCTTCTCGCCGAACAGCCACACATCTGACTTGAGCGCGCGAAGGCTGTCTATGTATTCCTGTGCGGTCTTGAGTGCCATCGGCAGCGTACCTCCTTTTGCTGGCGGGTGTTGCTGCAGTATTATAGTCTCGGTCGTGTGGCGGGGCAAAGCCCCACTCGCCCCGGCGTGGCGCCGCGCGTGCCCGGATGGAGGCTCTGGATGCAGTTCGCAGTGGGAGAGCGAGTCCTTGCTATCGAGCAAGGCGATATCACGAGACAGACCACCGATGCAATCGTGAATGCAGCCAATTCCAGCCTCATGGGAGGTGGAGGTGTGGACGGGGCAATCCACCGCGGCGGAGGCCCGTCCATCCTCGAGGAGTGCAGGACAATCGTGTCCCGGCGCGGCCGCCTGCCAGCTGGAGAGGCAATCGCGACACGTGGCGGGAATCTGCCTGCCTCCCACGTGATACACACCGTCGGACCTGTGTGGCACGGAGGCCGCAGTGGCGAGGCGGAAGTGCTTGCGAGTGCGTACAGGGAGTCGCTCCTCGTGGCTGAGACGCTGCGCCTGAAGAGCGTAGCCTTCCCCTCAATCAGCACAGGCGCCTATCGGTATCCGGTTGAGCAGGCGTCATCCCTGGCTATCCGGACCGTGATGGATTTCCTCCGCGCCGAGGCAGATTCGGTCACGCGAGTCGTCTTCGTGCTGTTTGATACGGCCACGTTTGAGGCCTACGGTCGCGCCGTTGCGTCCGTCCGGCGTTCACCAGTTGACTAGCCACCCGCGTGCACCTGCCCGTATCTCACTCCTCGTGCTTTGAGTACCTGGCCTGTCTGTACTACAATCGTAGTTCCGGATTGGAGAGGTTCACACCGTGACGTACGAAAAGCTGGAGCGAATGCAGGAGCGGTATCGCGAAATCGAGCGCGACATGGCTGAGCCTGACGTCGCAGCAGACAGGAACAGGATTCAGGCGCTCGGCAAGGAACACGCTGCCTTGCAGCAAGCTGTGACGAAATACGGGGAGTATCAGGACGCAGAACGCGAGGTGTCGGAACTACGCGCCCTTCTTGAACAAACGACTGATTCGGAAATGCGGCAGGTCGTGAGGGAAGAACTCGCGTCTCTTACGTCACGGCTGGAAGAACTCGAAGGGGGGCTGAAGGAGTTTCTCGTCGAGGCCGACCCCAATGACTCAAAGGACGTCATTGTCGAGATACGGGCAGGAACCGGTGGCGAGGAAGCCTCGATTTTCGTGGCAGACCTGTTCAGGATGTATACGCGCTACGCGGAACTCAGAGGGTGGCAAGTCGACGTCATCGATAACACACTGAGTGGCGCGAAAGGACTCAAGGAAGCCGTCTTTGAGGTGAAGGGTGCCGGGGCGTACAGTCGGCTCAAGTATGAGCGTGGTGTGCACCGGGTACAGCGTGTCCCTTTGACTGAGGCATCGGGCCGGATTCACACATCGGCAGCGACAGTTGCCGTGCTTCCCGTGGCTGAAGAGATAGACATGGAGATTAACCCCAACGACGTCAGAATAGACCTGTTCCACTCGGGTGGTGCGGGGGGACAGAACGTGAACAAGGTAACCACGGCGGTGCGATTGACTCACATTCCGACGGGAATAGTTGCCGTGTGTCAGGATGAGCGTTCGCAGCTCAAGAACCGACTGAAGGCGATGGCGGTCCTGCGGGCTCGCCTGTATGACATCAAGAGCCGTGAGCAGTCAGACAAGATTGAGAACGACAGGCGGGCGCAGGTGGGGAGCGGCGACAGGTCGGAGAAGATACGGACGTACAACTTCCCCCAGGACCGCATCACTGACCACCGCATCGGCCAGAACTTCCACAATATCCCACGTCTGCTTGCTGGTGAGATGGATGACCTTATTGATGCACTCAACGCCGGAGCCCAACGCGAATCTGCCTCCTGGTGACAGTATTCAAGCCTGTCTGCTCCACACTCGCGGCATTCTGGCGAATGCCGGAGTTGCATCACCGGAGCAGGAAGCTGCCTTGCTGCTGCAGCAAGTAACCGGTCAATCACTGACTCACCTGCTCTGTCAGCTCCAGCGGGCTCCTGCCGCCACCGAACTGGCGGAGCTGGAGAGACTTCTATCCAGAAGGCTCAGTCGTGAGCCCCTTCAATACATCCTGGGTTGTGCCACCTTCTATGGCAGGGACTTCTATGTCGACTCGCGGGTGCTCATTCCCCGACCGGAGACAGAACTGCTTGTGGAGCAATTCGCCGAGCTGGCGCCTGGGCTTCCGCAGAACGCAGAGCGCCTGCGTGTGATTGAGGTCGGCACCGGCAGTGGGGCGCTTGCTATCACGCTTGCATGCGAATCGCCTGGACTGGAGATCGAGGCCACAGATGCGTCGAGAGAGGCACTGCAGGTGGCGGCCGCCAATTGCGCCCGCCACGGCGTGCGCGAAAGGGTTCGACTGGTGCAAGGCGACCTGCTGTCAGGGTTCCGCAGGGGATTTGCTGCCGTGGTGGCCAACCTGCCCTACGTGCCCAGCGGGGCTTTCGCTGAGCTGAGCCCGGA